>CAKZMA010000341.1 GCA_937127375.1 uncultured Coleofasciculus sp.
CCTGCTTCCCCTGCTCCCCCTGCTTCCCCTGCTCCCCCTGCTCCCCCTGCTTCCCCTGCTCCCCCATCTACCATCTACCTTGTTGTTGATTTTCAGTTTTTTCAAAAAAGCGGGTCAATTTTTGGTAGCTTACTAATCAGAAGGATTTAACGTCTTGAAAGGCACAACAGGAAATGTCTATCTTATTTCAAATATCACTGGCAGCTTTGGTTATTTTGTCATTCGTCATGGTGGTGGGCGTTCCCGTCGCCTATGCTACCCCCCAAAACTGGGAGCAATCAAAAAACTTGATTTGGCTAGGTTCAGGGCTTTGGCTGGCTCTGGTTATTGTGGTTGGCATCCTGAACTATTTTGTGGTAGCCTGACCTTCTCCCCGCCTGAAGGATTAAATTCAGACGGGGCTTCTCCACCAACAGACAGATGCTCATGACGCAAGAAGGCAAAGATAGCCATGGCAGTTTTTGAGGGAAATTTCACATCAGCCAGCTCCCTGCGCTTGGCAATTATCATCGGTCGATTTAATGATCTTGTGACAGAGAAGCTATTAGCCGGGTGTCAAGATTGCCTGAAACGCCACGGTGTTGATCCCAATCCTCATGGCTCCCAAGTTGATTATATTTGGGTGCCAGGTAGTTTTGAAGTCCCTCTCATGGCTCGTCAAGCTGCCCTTAGCCACCGCTATGATGCGGTGATTTGCTTGGGCGCTGTCATTCGCGGTCAAACCCCCCATTTTGATTATGTGGCGGCTGAAGTCTCCAAGGGCATTGCTGCCGCTAGCTTTCAAACTGGAATCCCTGTCGTCTTTGGGGTTCTAACGGCTGATACGATGCAGCAAGCCTTAGAACGGGCAGGAATCAAGAGTAATAAGGGTTGGGAATATGCCATGAGTGCCTTAGAAATGGCGAGTTTAATGCAGCAGTTCAAGGGGCAAAATGGCTCAACCTCTTATAATGCTTATGATCCGGCAGGAACTCCTCAGTCTTTGCCTGTTTCATCAGGGCGGTCTCTTCCTTCAGAGTCAGCTTCAGAATACAATGAGTCTGGGAATTCATGATCTACTCAGACTCTACCTCTCCCTGTTGCAGGTCATGTCCTGGAACAGGAGAGTCATGGCAACTCAATAAATCACTTGACAAAGCTCGATTATTCTGAGACACTGTATAAAGCAAAATAAATGCGGGTATAGCTCAGTGGTAGAGCGTCACCTTGCCAAGGTGAATGTCGCGCGTTCGAATCGCGTTACCCGCTTAGTTTAAAAGCGAAGTTGTAATGACCTCGCTTTTTCTTATATACAGTTTGTCTATGCAGGGCTGGTTACCCAAAATTGGTCAAGGGGAAAGAAAGCGCTAATATGAGAGCATGAGCGTCTCCCAGAAAGCCTCTAGTGGAGAATTGATGGGGATAAGTTTAAGTTATAGTGAATCACGATGCAGCCTGATTATGTCATCAGGAACATTCAATCATCAACGTAATCTTGGTTTTGAATAGCGCTTGTGCCACCTCAGAAAGCTCAAAAGATAGATTTAAGTAAGGAATATCCCTGCCCTTGTCGGCGGCGGGGGTGTTTAGTGCCGATTACCCTGACAGAAGCATTTGGCTGTAATCGCTGTCAGCAGATTTTCGTTCTTGAAGAAAATGGGCTTATAATCGAGCAATTATCGACGACTTATCCCTACAAAAAAACGTGGCGTTGGACAGGTCATCGCTGGGCGAGTACCCAAGGGAATCTTGGCGAAAGCTATCTACCTGTAGCCCTCTTAATCGTGCTGGTTTTGCTGATTGTCTGGTTACCCCTAGCGCTGCAATCTCCAACCGGTCCGTCTATAATTCTCTGGGCATTACTGGCAGTGATTTTAGCGGTGTTGCCAGCGCTTATGGTTTGGTTAGCTTATCGGCGTTCGTAAATGATGGATATGGAAGCCTCTGATCCTACGCCTCAGTCCAACCGTGTGATTGCCAGATCACATCGGGCATCTGTGGTGTTGGCAACGACAAAAGGAGTTGAGCGATCGCGTGGCGTTCAAGCCATGGTAAAAGCCCTGCAAAATGCGTTTGATGATATTTTGGATGCCAATACCATGGACTTGGAAGCCAGTCGAGAAATGGCAGTTCCTGATTTGGTATTAGATTGGCTGAAGCTGACGCCAGAACGACTCCAGATTGCGATTGGGATTTTGCAGCGGATTGGGGAATTATCTGATCCGATTCGTCGGGTGATGAATGCGTCTTATCAACTTGACCATTCTCAAACCTATTGTCAAATGATGCCGTTGGGCGTGATTGCCTTAATTTATGAGGCGTTCCCTGAGTTAGGTGCGATCGCGGCGGGTTTTTGCATTAAAACGGGGAATAGTCTGATATTAAAAGGGACTAGCGAAGCCAGTCAATCGAATCAAGTGATTGCCCAAGCGTTACAGAACGCCTTGGACGAGGCGGGTTTACCCTCAGGTTGTTTGGAATTGTTCCCGTCTGAACAGGGGGCTTCTATGCGAGATTTAGTCACACGAGATGACTATTTAAACTTGGTGATTCCTTATGGACGCCCGACGCTAGTGCAGCAAGTTTTGCAACAAGCAACGGTACCCGTTTTAAGATCAGCAATGGGGAACTGCTATCTCTACTGGTCTGAATCAGGGACTTGGGATGGGGTGCGATCGATTATTTTAGACAGCCACGCCAGTATCCCTGATCCGGTGAATGCGATTGAAAAAGTCTTGATCCATCGCAATCAAAAGCCATCCTCGTTAATGAATCTCTGTAAGAGTTTAAGTGACAAAGGTTTTAAACTCAAAGCTGATGCTGAGTTGGTGGCAAAGTTTCCCGATCAATTGACTCTAGCGTCTGAATCAGAATGGAGTCAACCGTATTTAGGTAAAGTCGTCGCCTTCAAATTAGTCGATAACACCGAAGACGCGATCGAGTGGATTAATCAATACAGTAGTCGCCATGCTGACTGCTTAGTTACTGAGTCTTATCTGGAAAGTCGCCAATTTTCTCTCAAAGTTGATAGTGCTTCGGTTTATCTCAATTCCTCACCACGATTTTCCCGCAATCCCCAACGTGGGGACTCGGTATTTCTGGGGATGTCTAATCAAAAAGGGTATCGTCGCGGGATGATTACTTTGGAGACGTTAACCACACTCAAACAGGTGGTTCAGGGGAATGGGCAGTTTTAGTTATTTGTTATTCGTCATTGGTCATTGGTCATTAGTCATTTGTTATTTGTTTGTTATTGGTTGTTTCCTCTTAACTACCACGGATTCCCGACTAAAGTAAACGCACTCCAATAATAGGGATGAGTCAGATCAATATTCCCCTGGTTGAGTAATTCCTCTGGTAAGGAAATTCGACCTGATGGCGTGACTAATTCATCACCGTCTAATTTTACTTCCCCCCGCATCATTGCCAATTGTGCCTGTCGTAAAGCTTCAGCTTTAATCGGGGCTTGTTTTAACTGTTGATAAAATGTGGTCATCAGTCCTAATGTCCCGCTATCACTGACATACCAGAGACTCCCCAATGCCGATTTTACCCCAGCTTGTACCGCTAATCCGGTAAAGCCTAATTCAGCTTGTTCATCCCCTAGGGCTGAACGACAAGCACTTAACACCATCAGTTCAACTGGGGGATTATCTAATTGTAACTCTCGCAATTTATCTAGGGTTAATCGGGTATCCCAAAACTGAATATAGGAGTTACTCGGTTTTCCAGCTTTAAATTCTCCATGGGTGGCGAGATGGAGAATACCAAACGGTTGATTAGCGCGGGCTTGTTTGAGATTTTCTAGGGTAAACTTTTGGTTAAGAAAGGATTCACCTGACCACAACTGATTGGTAATCAAGGATAATTCTTGGGGGACAGCAGGTAAGGGGTCTTGTTCCTCAAATCGAGAAGCGCCCATGGCTAAGATATCAGCGTTGCGGATATCTACATACCGCGTATCGGTGAGGCTAAAACTGGGCATTAATCCGACGCTGTAGTTCTCAATAATAAATTGATTTCCATCATAGAGGGTAGCGATGGGAAGAGAACGCAAGCCACTATCCATGACGAAGCTAAGATTATTAATTTCTTGGGCTTGTAATTCTTCTTCAATGGGGGAAATTAACCAATCATAAAGTTGTTGTGCCGACGGTTTATAGGGGCGAGGAATACGAACGTTGGTGACAGCGCGACGTAATTGTTGTACTTGTTTCAGCACTTTCTCTCGGGTTGCACCGGGAACGGGACGGCGAATGATGTCTCCAGAAGCGGTAACCAGGACGAGTTCCAGTTGATCAGTGGGTTGGGGATTAGGGTTAGTTGAAAGTTGTTGGTGTTGAGGGGTGGAAGCATTAAACTGCCAAAGGATTTCGTTTTTGGGTTTGGGTTTTTCGGGAGTGGGGGTTTGGGGTTTAAAGAAAGCGTAAATCAGGGCGGGTTTTATGCCAGTAATTTGTTCAATTTGAGTAAGCTGGGCTTTGGTTTCTTGAGGCGTAACGGTGCGGGTATTTCTAACTCCGAGATGGCTTTCATACGCATTGGTGAAGTTGCCTTCTTGTTGAGCCACTTCCGTTTCAGCGGCTGGGGTTGTGGTGGTGTTGGTTGTGGTGGGAACGGATGCTGATTCGGAGGGTTCGCTGGTGTCTTCGTCTTCGGCTAATTGATTATTATCTTTTTCCGAAAGTTCGCTAACTTCAGTGGGTTGGATAACATCAACTGGATTAACGCTGGTGTCTTCTTCGAGTAATACGTTGTTATCTTCTTCTGGAAGTTCGTTATCCTCAGTGGGTTGGATGATATCAAC
This sequence comes from uncultured Coleofasciculus sp., assembly GCA_937127375.1. Lineage (GTDB taxonomy): Bacteria > Cyanobacteriota > Cyanobacteriia > Cyanobacteriales > Coleofasciculaceae > Coleofasciculus. The sequence continues at coordinate 4,787 of CAKZMA010000341.1, forward strand.
GAGATTGATTGGGGCATCATCCACAGGTTCTTCTTCAGGAATTGTCGGTGCATCAACACTAATAATTTCGATGTCGCCGTCTATCTGGGTAAAGAGCAAGGATTGTGTGGGAAGGATAGTAATATCACCATCGGTAATTGCACCAACTGTACCATTGGTTGTGGCATCGCCAATAATAAAAGGAGTTTCACTGTTACCCCCATGGCGAATCGTAATACTACCATTATCATTCCCACCCGCGCTAGAAATACTGGCTTCTTCACCGTTAGCGTCGGTAAAGGTATCGGTGGCGCGGAAAAATTGACCTGCGGTGATATCAATGTTACCGCCTTTGCCATTGTTACCTCCTTCAGCGTTAATAAAGCTAACTTCAATATCGCCAATGGGGTCAAGGGTGACATCACCGCCATCGCCAGAACTACCGCTACTATTAATTTCACCCAGAGTCATCGAGTTCAAGGCTTGGATAAAAATATCACCGCCACTGGTTCCGGAACTTGTCAGGTTGTTGGTGGTAATTACTCCATTATTGCTGGTTAGGGTAATGTCTCCACCGGGATTGAGGGTTGAATTAGTATTGATGTTGGCTGTATTAATGGTTTGATTGGCGGTAACGGTAACGGTGGTGGCTGTAATATTTTGGGTGGTAACAGTGTTGGCACGATTAATCGTCAGGTTATTTAAGGGAGTGATGTCACCGATGTTTCCTGTAGCGTTAATATTACCTGTTCCTGCATCAAGAGTGAGTGTCTGAGTTCCATTAAGTGTACCGTTAAGATTGATATTACCTGCACCACTGTTGGTATTAAGAAGGACGGAATTCCCCAGATTGGTGTTACCCGTAATGGTAATGTTTTGGTTGGCGGTGGTGATGTTAGCGTTCAGGTTTGTGGTTGCACTATTGAGGGTAATGGAGGCGTTTCCTGACCCGGTGATGGTTCCGTTAACATCAATGGTTCC
>CAKZMA010000342.1 GCA_937127375.1 uncultured Coleofasciculus sp.
CCTCTAAGACGTTGGCGGTTTATCCTGTTGGCATTACTGACACTGCTGCTAACATTGAACCCATTTCCCAGCGTTGCCCAAACTTCCCCAACAAATCCTAATGACAAAGCACCAATCGTGCTAGATGGTCGCGTTTTACTACAGGTAAGAAGTTTAAACAATAACTATACAGCAGAAAATCGGGCAAAGCGGATCAACGATATTTTGGCGCAAGCGGTGCAATCCTCTCAACCTGTCAGCGTTGAAGTGAATCAGACAGAGGATCAAACCACGCTAACTATTCCTTCCTTGCTTGAGTCAGACCATTTACTCACTGTAACCGACAAGGATGTCCTACCAGAACTAACGGCTCTTCAGCAAGCCCGAATTTGGCAGAGAATTCTGGAAAAGGCATTTGTACAAGCCCAATTTGAGCGAACGCCCGCCTATATTCGTCAGGCGTTAGGCTTTGTCCTTGGGGCGATACTGGTTGCGATCGCGATTCATCTGGGTTTACTGTTTTTAGGAAAATGGGTGTCTCATCGCTTGAGAGTATGGCTAGGACAACCCACCTCCTCGTTTCACGCCTGGGAAGATCCCGCCCAATTCATGGTAAGCCTTGCCCGACTAGGGTTACAGGGCGGATTATGGATCGCGATCGCCTATTATGTGACCGATTTGTTTCCCGCCAGTCGGATTTGGCGCTATGAGTTATTTGATTTTATCGCTAAGGTTTTTGGTATTCTTAATGCGCCAGTGATTAGCTTAGGGAGTAGTAAATATTCTGCCCTAGAATTACTATTGCTTTTGGGCTTAACTGTTGGATTGTGGTTTGCGGTTAGTTCTCTGACTAAGCTGTTTAAATCCTATGTCTTAGCCCACACCGGGGCTGAACCCAGATTGCAAGAGGTGATTGCTGTCCTCACTCAGTATATTCTCACCTTTCTCGGATTGATTGTCCTGTTACAAATTTGGGGTTTAGATGTTGGGTCTTTAACCATTATTGCTAGTGTCCTCGGTGTGGGGATTGGTTTTGGGGTTCAAAATATTGCCAATAACTTTATTAGCGGTATTATTATTACCTTTGAACGCCCCATCCAAATCGGTGATTTTGTCAAAGTCGGTGATTTACTGGGAACCGTAGAACGCATCGGCGCACGCAGTACGGAGATTTGTACGTTAGATCAAGTGACGATTATCGTACCCAACTCCCTCTTTTTAGAGACTGAGGTAATTAATTGGAGTCATGGGAACCCGATTTCTCGGCTGCGGATTCCTGTGGGTGTGGCGTATGGATCAGATATCGATAAAGTCCAAACCGCGTTACTCGAAGCCGTCAAAAATCATCCTGAAGTGCTGCTGCAACCGCCGCCTCAGGTATGGTTTCAAGGGTTTGGGGAGAGTTCCCTGGACTTTGATTTACTGGTGTGGACAGGAGAACCGAAGAAACAGTTTAAAGTTAAAAGTGATCTCAACTATCGGATTGAAGCCTGCCTGCGACACCATAGGATTGAGATTCCCTTTCCGCAACGGGATTTACATCTGCGATCGCCTAAACTTGAAGAAATTTTCAACCTGTTATTAGATCGGGATGCATCGACATTTTCTCCTCGATCAATTGAGCCGAAGAATGGTGATCAATCAAACCATACTTCCTATTCTCAACCACAAGATTCCCTCGCCGCTACGACTGAGATATCCGGAGCAGTATCCCGGACAATCACTCCAGCCAAAACCCTAACTGAGACAGAAATTGAAGTATTAGTTGCAGCGATGCGGGGTGCAGATGGTGTGGAAATAAAAGACCGCCGCTATCGAGGAAATCTTTATCCTCAATGCTTCATTGGTGCAGAAGCCGTGGAATGGCTAGCACAACGGACTCAGGGTTCTCGACAAGAAGCGATTCGCATCGGACAAATTTTGATTGATAGCGGTATTATCCATCATGTTATTGATGATTATCCGTTTCAAGATGATTATTCATTTTATCGATTTTATCGGGATGATCGTCTGGTATGACTTGAAGCTAGGGTATCAGAGATCGGACTCATGACAGGGTGATGCCTACCGGAGTGGCTATGGGTTTTATGGCAAGGCGGAAACTATTGGGTGGTTTTATCGAGTTTTTTACTTTTTGAGTTTACCTTGGCAGATGAACCCGAAAAATTCAGGGCTGTTTAAGGGTTTAACGGCGATTAACGCCAAGTAGAAACGTATAAGCAACTTGATTACCCCGGTAAGAAGGTTGAATTTGGAAAATTTTAGGAGGTAATGCTGTGAAGCTGAAGATTATCGCTTTTTCACTGTTGTTGGGTTTGACATCATTGCTGGGAGCTTGTCAGACTGATACAACTACACCTGATGAGACGGGTGTAGAAGAGCCAACTCCAGCAGAAGACACCGAAGTTATGCCTGGTGAGGAAGAGG
>CAKZMA010000343.1 GCA_937127375.1 uncultured Coleofasciculus sp.
CTAGCGGCATTACGCAAAGTTTCCTTATAACGCCCGCAACACCGGGCAATTTGGAGAGCAGCTGAAAATTGCTCCGTGTGCTTGCGATTGTTAGGCATTTGCCTCTCGCTCTATATGCTCAACAAGAACCTCAAGAGATACCTTATGCCACTCGGCAAGATACGACCCTCTCTCTTGAACAACCCTCTCCGCATCATTGCCGAGAAAAAGCAGCATAGAAAGCAAATCGCTTACTTTCAAATCTGGCTCTGGATCATGAGCCATTCGGTTCCGAATTTTCTTGAAATTTAGGAGGGATTCGTATGTTTTTTGCTTAATAACGCCAAGGGCAAAAGACAGCTGGATTAATCTTGCCAAGCTGTCCCCAACTACCTTTTGAACTCCGATCTCGTTCACAAACTTTGACTTCACAGCTTCGCTGAGAATAATTTCAATTCTAGCTGCTGCCCGTATGATGTTCAGTGCGTGCTTGTCCATCAAATCGAGATGAAGCTTAATCCTTTCCTTCAAGGAATCATCTAGCTCTACTTTCATCCGCTCACCTCGGTCCGTCATGTCAACGCCCGCCTAACGCCGTGGTAACCGGCGCTGCGCGACAGCGCAGCGTCCGAGCGAACGATAGTGAGCGGGGTTGACCACCTTGTTATGCCTCGTTTTCTTCACGCAATTGCGAAAGTTTTTCTGACCAAAGAAACTCGGATTCAGATTTCACATCAACTGTGGTGCCGTATCTCTCATGCATTGAGCCTCGCAGTTTTCTAAGCATGTACTTTCCTAGTCTTTTTTCCTCTGGCAACGGCATATCTGGACCAAGCATAGCCATACCGTCAGGTGGATTCTCTGCCCGATTTCGGTAAAGTGGTTTCAGCTCATCTCGCTTCCGTAAATACTTGTGTACTAGGGTGTTATGCTCAGCCTGAGCAATCTCATCCTTCCATGCTTTGATCTCTTCGGTGTCGACATCCAGCAGTTCCGCCAAGTGCTCTGAAACCTGAAAGTAATGCTCGATGTCGGAACCCTCGGTAATAAATGGCATTGCTCCACAACTGACAATTACTTGCTCTGTCCACTCGACCTCTATGTCCGTCATAAAGTCTCTATCTCTATGAATTATTATTTTTGTATCAGGGGCGATTTCTCGAATAAACTCAGACAGCGAAAGTGCGGACTGGATATTGCTTGAAGTTTTGTAGCTATAGGTGACGATCTCGTCTTCGCCAAAGCCTGATTCATTAATTAGTACTTTTACCAACTCTAGGGAAGCATCCTCTGTCAAGAAGACCCAATCCACCTCTCCTTCACGGATCTTTTCGAAACTATCTAGCGCGCCAAGATCCATTAACAGTGGAACACGCCCAATTTCGTCTCCCTGCTGATAAATGCTGCCATCCTTCAGCCAAACAATATTGCTTTCATCATAGAGGGCATCGACCAGATGCCTGCTGTGAGTTGAAATAATTACTTTGGTATCAGTTGTAGAGGCGATGGACAACAAAGCTTTTGACAACAACCCTTGATTGTCTGGATGAAGATGCGAGTCCGGCTCATCAAGAAGAAGTAGATACGGTCGAAAAAGAACAACATAAGAAAAAATCTGCAAGGCTTGCTGAACTCCGGTCCCGACTAGCTCTAAGGGGGTTTTTCTCCCATGAACCCCAGCAAGTGAAACGCTTACAGAAATATGAAGGTCCGTTTTAGGGTTGAATCCTACCGACAAGTGAAACCTTGGAAATATTACTCTAACCGCTTCTATAAGTTCTTGGAGTTTTCCACCATTCTTTATCAACAAGAGCACGTTCCGTAAATACAGATTTGCATCTCCGCTAGCTACTCCCCTTCGTATGATGCTCTCAGTCCTGCATTCTTCCACTTGCGGTATTCCGGAAAGTCCAGGGACATATACAGAAAAAGGACGTCGAGTATTCGAGATTAGTTGTCGCAAGTTCGCCGAACCGGATACTTCGCAACCAACATTTCCCTCATTTCTTCCGCGGTATATTTTAATTATGCAGTCTAAGTCATCTTCGTCGTCTGTTGCGTATACACGAAGATATCCAAAGTTTGATTGATTCTTATAAGGTGCCCCATTCCTGAGGCTCACAAACTCTTTTGTGGGGCAGAACAGGAGGGCGTCTTGTGTGAATGTCTTGGTGTCGGCGAGTCGCGCTGCGACCGAAGCAACAACTGAGAAATGCAAGCCTTCGAGCACGCTACTCTTTCCAGAGTTATTGCCTCCCACGAGGATATTTATTGGCGAGAGGTCAATTGTGATATCACTGACCCTTTTGAATCGTTCCAGCTGAATTCGCGCAATTTCCATCTCTCAACAATCACTCGTGGTTTTTTAATGCATAACGTTTGAATTAAGCGGCGCCCTTTAGGGCGTCCGCCTTGAATGACTTGTTA
>CAKZMA010000344.1 GCA_937127375.1 uncultured Coleofasciculus sp.
GGTTTAGTTATATCAGGGTGAAAACGAAACGTTAGTGGTAAAACCCGCCCCTACAGACGCCCAATGGCACGTCTGGTCACTTAACCGTTAATTCTACCCGATGGGCGCTGTTTGACCCCCTAAGAATTGCCCCAAACCTTGCTCAAACCGATAAAATCAAAACATATAACCTGATTTCTACAACCTAATTCTCTTGGCAGATGGAACCGAATCGAGACGACGACAAATCCACGCCTGTGGGCAATCCCTTTCAACCGCCATTCTATAAGACCTATCCGATGAAGCAACGGTTCAATCAAATCAGTGCTTGGTTTAACAGCCTGCCTACCGTTGGTAAAGTTATTGTGGTGATTGTCGGCGGGAGCCTGAGTCTATCCCTCTTGAAGACTGTTTTCCAACTGATTACCTCGTTAATTAGCCTTGCCCTATTGGGAATAATCCTCTATGTAGTGTATAAATTTTTCATTACCCCTAAGTCTCCCCAATAGTTGCCCACCCTTTATCCGCGTCGCGTGAGAATTGAACATGACTAGCCCTACCATAAAACAAGTTCATAATCAAGCGGTTAGTCGATCATTTTCATTGCGACTAAACCGGGCATTGCCGATGATGACCCGGCGTTTGGCAGCCGTGGTTCTGGAAGTCTCGTTCGTGGCGGCAAGTGCGGTCATTCCGTACAGTATCGGCGAGTATGCCAAAGACCATTCCCCGGCTGAACCCGTTCCCATCAACCCTGTCGTAGCAGCAACGGAAGAGGCGATCGCGAAAACCCTGGCATATCCACGAGCGCGATTAAATCGTCAGGTTGCCCCCCTGACTAATTTGTTCTGGTGTGGGGCAATTGTTATACCTGTCGTGGTAGTTAGTTGGCAGCTTTACCAACTGGGGAAAACAGGGCAAACCACGCCCAAACAGTGGTTAAAGCTGCGGGTGGTGACACCAATGGGAACCCCACCGGGATTAATTCGGGCAGTTTGGCGTGAGGCAGTCGGACGCTGGGGATTACCTCTCGGTACAGCTTATCTGCTGTGGCGGTATACGGGTGCATTTCCCGACTTTGGCATTTTATTAGGACTGGCGGGAGTCATGCTACTCGTAGAACATGGCAGTGGTTGGATTCACTCACGACGCCGCACCTTCCACGATCGCATGGCAGGTACTTATGTGGTGAATGCGTCTCAGGGATTGACATCCGGCTCATTCAACGGCTGGCGATCAGCTGATCGGGATCACTCCGTTACCCTCGAATTTGACAACGGCTGGCATCAACGTAGTGACGCATCCAGACAGGATCAGCCGCATCATCCCTCCGTAACCACCATCGTCCTCACCTCCCAATCCTCATCTCGACGAGTCCCCCATCTGTGGTGGTGGATGCGCCGCCATCCTGGAGCAACCTTGCTAATTCTCTCATTTACAGGAATGGCATCGGTTTTGGGAACGTTTGTCGGGACTCAGGTGTATATTCAACGTCAGGCAAATTGGCGAGAATTTAACCAACAGAATAACCAAGTATTTCTAGCGCTGATTAAACAGTTGAGTTCTACCTCAGCCACAGCCCTAGAAGAACGACAAGCGGCAATTCTGGCGCTGGCAAGGCTGGATGATCCCCGTGCTGTGCCGTTTCTGGTGGATTTATTGGGACAGGAAAACACACCGAGTCTGATTGATACCCTACAGCAAGCCTTAGTCAGTAAAGGTGCTGAAGCCCTACCTCCGTTGCAACGGTTGAATCAGGCGCTGCAAAATGACCGAGACACATTAGCCCGTCGGGGAACGCCGGGAGAGCAGCAGTTGGTGGCATTACGGCAACGGGCAACTAATCGCGCGATCGCCAAAATTCTCACCATCTACAGCAGTCAACTGCACGACGCAGATTTGAGTCGCACTGACTTGAGTCAAATGGACACCCGTTCAGTTCAATTTACCTTAGTTTTGGATAACCTCGACCTAGCCGGACTTAATTTCCGTTCCGCCATCTTAGCTGGGGGCAGTTTCCAAAACAGCCGTTTTTATGGGGCGGGTGCGGATCAACGCTGGGGTACATTTGATGATTGGATTGCGGATTTAAGTGGGGCTGAACTCAAGGAAGCTGATTTAACCGGGGCAAATTTAAATAATGTTTTGATGGCTCGCACAAATTTGATCCGGGCAATTCTCAATCGGGCAAATTTAGCTGATAGCTATCTCATTGGCGCGAACTTCAGCAGCGCTCAACTAATTGGTGCTGATTTAACGCGAGCTGTATTAGAAAATGCTAGCTTGACGGGAGCGAATTTAGGAGAGGTAAAGGCGTCTCTGGTGAATTTACATGGGGGAAGTCTCGGTCAAGTGAGTGCCGTTGGCGGAGATTTTAGCTTTGCGGATTTGACCCAATCGAATTGGCAAGGGGCGGATTTATCGGGAGCCAATTTCAGTCATGCCAAGTTACAGGATGCGGATTTGAGTTCGACGAAATTGGTTAAAGCAAATTTGAGTCAGGCTCAATTGCAAAATGCCAAGCTACAGAATACGAATTTGAGTGCGGTAGATTTACGCGGGGCGAAGGTGACAGGAACGGATTTCCTAGGCGCTATGTTTGCCACAGCGATGCCTGTTAAATCGGATCAGTTTATCACACAACCTCCAACCGCCACGTCGGGGGCGCGAGTACAGGGGGTGAATTTTGCCCGGGCGAAAAATTTAGATACCAATCAGTTGCAATATATCTGTAGTCATGGGGGGCGGCATCCGGAATGTCCTTAAATCAAGGGGGAGCGGTGTAGAGACGTGCCATGGCACGTCTGGGAGCAGAGGGAGATGGGGGAGTAAACGAATGACAAATGACAAATGACGAATGACGAAGGGAGAATGTTAAGTCCCAAATCCTTTACCTCGATTTACCGAGGGTAAACAAAGACAATTCTCAATTTGCTTGTACAACTTATCAGAGTCTAAATCCTGACCAATCAGCACCAATTGATTTTTCTTTTCCCCTTTCCACTGATCATCTTCAATATTAAACCGCTTACCGCTGAGGTGAAAAATGTGGCGATTTGGACTTTCGTCAAACCAGAGAATTCCCTTAGCCCGGAAAATATTCGTTGTCAGTTGATTGTCTAAGAAATATTGAAACTTCCGGATGTTGAAGGGTTTATCACTCTGGAAGGAAATCGAGGTAAACCCATCATTTTCTAAGTGATGGGAGTGATCATGATCGTGGTGATGCTCATGATGGTGATGGTCATGATCGCAATCGTGGTCATGGTGATGCTCATGATCGTGATGATCATGGTCATGATCCGATGACTCATCAAAATACTGATCCGACTCAAACAATCCTACACTTAAAATCAGCGGTAATGGCACTTGGGATTGAGTGGTGCGAATAATCCTCGCCCCTTCTTTAATTTCGCGAATTCTTACCTCTAAGGCGTCTACATCACCTTCATCAACTAAGTCGATTTTATTCAGCAGAATAATATCGCCGTAAGCAATTTGGCTATATGCCGCTTCGCTATTGAATAGATCCAAACTGAAATTCTCGCAGTCTACCACGGTAACGATGGAATCGAGGCGCGTCATGTCTCGCAGTTCGGTTCCCAGAAACGTGAGGGCGACGGGTAGGGGATCAGCTAATCCTGTGGTTTCCACCACTAGATAATCCACTTTATCCTCCCGTTCGAGTACCTTGTAAACGGCATTGACTAAATCTTCATTAATGGTGCAGCAAATACAACCATTACTCAATTCCACCATGTCATCCCCGGTGGTGACAATGAGTTCATTATCAATGCCGATTTCGCCAAACTCATTGACTAAAACGGCAGTCTTTACACCGTCTTGGTTGCTCAAGATATGATTAAGCAGCGTCGTTTTGCCACTACCGAGAAATCCAGTAATAATCGTGACGGGTAAGCCATGTATCGCCGCGTCCATGGTTAGATCGGATGCAGACTGAGTTGTAACTGATTGCATAAGGCGCTATGTTGAACTGTCTGTGAACGTCAGAATATAGGAAGATAACGTACAGATGTGATTCAATAAGACATCAAGCTGTACGCTGGATATGCCAATCCTTTCTCATTATTGCGTATCCGTTCCCAACTGAGTTTACTGTTCTTGTGCCATGACCCTAACCCTGTACAACACACTCACCCGTCGTAAAGAACCGTTTTCCCCTGTAGAGACGGGTAAGGTGCGGATGTATTGCTGCGGCATCACCGCTTATGACTATTGCCATTTGGGTCATGCTAGAACCTGCATTATCTGGGATACTGCCCGTCGTTATTTACAATGGCGTGGCTATGATGTGAACTACGTACAGAATTTTACCGATATTGACGATAAAATCCTGAATCGGGCGCGACAAGAGGGAACCTCGATGGAGGCTGTCTCGGAACGCTTCATTCAGGCGTATTTTGAGGATATGGCGCGGCTGAATGTGGATGAGGCGGATGCCTATCCCCGGGCGACGCATTGCCTGGATGGGATTAAACGGCTAATTTATGACCTAGAACAGAAAAATTACGCCTACCCCGCCGCCGGAGATGTTTACTATGCCGTGCGTCGTTTTGGTGAGTATGGCAAACTGTCGGGACGTAAGTTAGAGGAGTTGCAAGCGGGGGCGAGTGGGCGAGTTGAAGTTGAGGATACAAAGGCGGCTAAGAAAAAAGACGCTTTTGATTTTGCCCTATGGAAGGGTTCTAAGCCCGGAGAACCCGCCTGGGAATCGCCTTGGGGGGCGGGACGCCCTGGATGGCATATTGAGTGTTCCGCGATGATTCGGGACAATTTGGGGGACACGGTGGATATTCATGCGGGGGGATCGGATTTGGTGTTTCCCCACCACGAGAATGAAATTGCCCAATCAGAAGCAGTGACGGGTCAACCCTTGGCGCGTTACTGGTTACATACGGGAATGGTGATTGTGAATGGGGAGAAGATGTCGAAATCCCTGGGGAATTTTATCACCATTCGGGATTTACTCGATCGCCCCACTGATCCGATGGCGGTACGGTTGTTTGTCCTCCAGGCACAGTATCGCAAGCCTTTAGATTTTACTGATGATGCTTTGGCGGCGGCGACGAATGGGTGGCATACGCTGAAGGAAGGATTGCTGTTTGGGAATCAGTATGGTGAACAACTGGGGTGGCAAGACTCGGGGAAACGGCAAACGGCGGCGGTAGAACGGTTTCAAACTGCTGTTGATGATGATTTTAATTTTGCCGAAGGGTTAGCTGTATTATTTGAACTGGCAAAAGACTTGGGGCGCGAGGGGAATATTTTGGTGCATGAAGGGAAAACCCGGACATCACCCCAGGAATTAGAAGCACAATGGCGGACATTGGTAGAACTGGCGCAGGTGTTTGGATTAGAGGCGCAAGGGGAGGAAATCAGTCAGGAATCGACGAGTGGTTTAAGTGATGCAGAGGTTGAGGCGCTGATTCAGCAACGTACTGAGGCGCGGAAACAGAAGGATTTTGCGGAAGGCGATCGCATTCGGGATGAACTCAAAGCCCAAGGGATTACGCTGATTGATCAAGCGGGTGGTGTGACTCGTTGGCATCGGAATTAAATGTTCAGATTTTTGGGCGCACGCTTAATGTTATGGGTAAATATGATGGGCGCACGCCATGCGCCCCTACCGATTACCGTTACAGTAATGTAGGTTTGGAAAACCCAAGTAAACCCAACTGATTAGGCTGAGAATCCAATACCAGGAGTGAAATGGGCTGTTCAACCGCAATCCGAACAATTGAAGACTTGCAAGAACACCGGGATGAGCTGCTTGCCATTTTTGCCAAGCATGGCGCTCATAGTATACGGGTATTTGGCTCTGTAGCACGAGGTGAAGCAACCGATGAGAGCGATATTGATTTTTTGATTGATTATGACCGAAATTGCACGAGTGCTTGGTTTCCGGGAGGATTAATCAATGAGTTAGAGTCTTTCTTGAAAAGCAAGGTAGATATTACGACGACTCGGGGCTTAAGTCCGCTGATTGCTGAGAATGTATTCCAAGAGGCGATCGAACTATAAATCGGCGAGAATTTAAGGAATGAGTAGAGCCGTCAATCATATTATCTACATTCGCAACGCCATCTCGGAAATTCGGCAATGGACGATCCAGGGAGAAACGGAGTT
>CAKZMA010000345.1 GCA_937127375.1 uncultured Coleofasciculus sp.
CCCATCTCCCCCATCTTCCCCATCTCCCCCATCTTCCTCTGCTTCCCCTGCTCCCTACCCCCACAACACTTATTCAGCAGCCCCTAGTTACAACGGCTGAATATCATTAAACCGAATCCTTGTATCTGCCACAGGGTTTTTCTCCGGATTTTCCGCTTGATTATATCGAATTGTCCGGTTCGTTAACAAATAGTAGTTTCCTACCTTTTCATGGAAATCTCGCACATCTTCTTTTTCCAGAACTTCATCGGTTTGGGCATCGCGAAACGTGGTCTTAAAGTGACTGACTAAATACCCCTCTGGCGTTTTAGTCGTACCTAGGGTGTCAACGGTTACGGCTACATCTCCAAAGCTGCGATTCACTTGAGTGATTACATCTCCTTTAACCTTATAGTAGGAATTATCACCCACCTGATTAATTTTTAACGCGCCATACTCGTCTTTTCCCTTTAACTCAAAGTCATTGTTTCCATGCAACTGCTCAAACGGTACTCGGCGGCGGTGAATGATTTCCATCTTAACCGTATTGGCGACCAACTCACGCAAATTATCGGGTTCAACATTAATGACATCCACACTTAAATCCGGTTGAACCCGAACGATTCCCTGGTCAATATCTCCCCGGTGCGTAATCGAAACCTCTGCGGAATAACCCGGAAAATTTTTATCCCAGGTATAGCGCTGATTGTATGCATTGCGAAACGCTTCGCTGGCTGATACTGTAGCGATTTGAGTTGGATGAGTGTTTGAGATAGACTGAGCATTTACACTGGCAGGTAGTCCAAAGACGCAGCTAATACTAGCGATAATTAAACTTAAACTCCAACAGATGATGCGATGCTGTAATAGCTGTGTCATGATTTTAATCGATTATCGACATTAAGGATAAATCTCTATTTTACAAGGGGATGTCCATCAGGATGAGGTCAATGATTTTCTCCCCCATATCCCTTAATTATCTGGGTCTTCTCCTAACTCCCGCAATCGTGCGGCTAAACGTTCGGCGCGTTGGCGTTCGGCTTCGGCGCGTTGGCGTTCAGATTCAGCCCGCTGATGTTCAGATTCAGCCCGTTGGCGTTCAGATTCAGCCCGTTGATGTTCGGCTTCTTCGGGTAATAAAACTAAATTCCCTTCTGAGTCATAAAATCGTAACCACGGTGCTGTTTCTCGGCTTATTGTTCCTTGCCAAATTCCTAACCATAAGCCTAAGGTTTCGCACCATAACCATCCTGACTCATTCGGAACCAACGGTTGATAACGTAAATTGGCATCCAACCGCCATCCTTGTAAAGAGTCGGGATTAAAGGGGTCAAACACGAAATAATCCGGTGTTCTAAAAGTGCCTTCGTAAATATCCTTTTTTGCCCCAATATCAGCATTGGCTGTAGACGCCGACATCAGTTCAATAATCACATCCGGGTAACGTCCCTCTTCATCCCAGACTACCCAACCTTGGCGAGAACGGCTTCCATCCACATTCAATACCACAAAAAAATCCGGTCCTCGGAAGTCCCGATTTCGTGCCTGGGTGCGACTATAATAAATGAACATATTGCCACCCACAAAGTAATCCTCGCGGTGTGCCAAGGCTTGATGGACTAACTGAATCAACAGATTCATGGCAATGCGGTGGCGGTTACTTTCCAAGGGTTCTCCATCATCAAAAATTAAATCAGTGGGCGGCATTTGGGGTTCCCAGTCCACCACGGGAGGTGTTGGGGAACTCTGAGTTTGAGTCATTTCCGTTGACATAATCCAACTCCTCCATCTGTAAGATTCTGTTTTCTTATTGTATAGGGTTTCTCATAAGAGTTATTTATGTGTGGGCGCAAGGATGGTGCCCCTACATTTTGATTGATATACCTTACACACCTAAGGAGTAGAAACTTCTTCGGTGACAGGAAAGTCTTTGTAGAAACGATGAAAGCTGATAGCGTGAGACAGAGGAAAATTGCATTTGGGTGATTATACATTGAAAACCCGTTCTCATTACTGGCAACTGTTGTCTTATCTTCGCCCTCAAAGAGTTACCATTGGGCAAGCCTTAGCTTGTACTGTGGGATTTGTCGCCGTGTGGCCCCTCCTGGCTTGGTTAGCGGGGCGGATTGCGGCTTATGTGGGACAAGGAAATGTTGACGCGATCGCACAAGTTGCCGGATTTGCTGCTTTAATTTTCTTGGGTCAGAAGCTGGCACAGTATGGGCAAGATACCCTAATGGCAAAGGCGGCTTTGTCGATTACGCTGGATTTGCGTAAAAATGTCTACGCCCACCTGCAAACCCTGAGTTTGGACTACTTTGAAACCACTAGAACCGGGGACTTATCCTATCGACTCACTGAGGATATTGACCGCATTGGCGAGGTGGTGAACAAGTTCTTTCACCAGTTTCTCCCTAGCGTCTTACAGTTGATTGCGGTCTTCGCTTATGTGGTTTACCTGAATTGGCAACTTACCCTGGGTATTGTACTCATTGCCCCACTGATGGGTCTATTAATTGGCTGGTTTGGCGAACGGATGCGCCAATTTTCCCGGCGGAGTCAAAATCGGGTGTCGGATTTGTCGGCGTTGTTGATTGAAGTCTTTAGCGGGATTCGTTTGGTTCAAGCGTTTGCGGCTGAAGATTACACATTAGAGCGATTTAGTCAAGAGGCTGAACACAATCGAAACGCCAAGTATGCGGCGGAACGGTTAAAGGCGATTCAGTTTCCGGTGGTGGGGTTTCTGGAGGCGATGTGTCTGTTATTGGTATTTTTACTAGGGGGATGGCAAATTGCCCAAGGTAACTTAACCGGGAGTGAATTTGTCAGCTACGGGGCGGCGGTTGCCATGCTTATTGATCCGATCGCGATCGTTACTAGCAACTATAACGAGTTTAAGCAGGGGGAGGCATCGGTTGATCGCATCTTTGAACTGTTTGCGATTGTGCCAACGGTGATCGAAAAAGAGGGGGCGATGACTCTACCCCCGGTTACGGGTAAAGTCGAATATCGCCAGATTAGCTTTGCCTACACTCAAGCCCAAGAGAACTTGGAAAGGGCGGGGTTTGAGGAAACGTTATCATCAATCGCCAAAGATCAAGACGCGCCCTGGCACGTCTCTACAATTAAAACGCCTTGGGTGCTGAAAGACTTAAGTTTTCTGGTCCAGCCAGGAGACGCGATCGCGCTCGTTGGCGCATCGGGTGCAGGTAAGACCACCTTAGTTAATTTACTCCCCCGTTTCTATGATCCGCAAGCCGGAGAAATCCTGATTGATGGGATCAATATCCGAGACGTTACCCTAAAAAGCCTACGGCGACAAATTGGCATTGTTCCCCAGGAAACTACCCTATTTTCTGGCACAATTGCTCAGAATATTGCCTTTGGTCAAAAAGACTTTGACTTAGATGCTGTTCAAGACGCCGCCAAAATCGCCAATGCCCACCAATTTATTATCCAATTCTCCCAAGGGTATCACACCTGGGTGGGAGAGCGGGGAATTAACCTATCTGGGGGACAACGACAACGCCTTGCGATCGCGCGGGCGGTTCTCCTCAATCCCAGTATTCTCATCTTAGATGAAGCAACCTCCGCCTTGGATTCAGAATCAGAAGCCTTAGTCCAAGAAGCCTTAGACCGGATTATGAAAGAGCGCACCGTCTTTATCATCGCCCATCGCCTCACCACGGTGCGCCGCGCTGACCGAATTTTGGTGATGGAACAGGGACAGATTATCGAGTCAGGAACCCATGCCGAATTGTTAGAGCGAGGGGGACGTTATGCGCGATTCTATGCTCAACAATTTACTTAGGGTCTGCTGATGGTGGGGTTAGAGAGCAGGGGAAGCTGGGGAAGCTGGGGGAGCAGGGGAAGCAGAGGGAGCTGGGGGAGAGGAGGGCAAATCTTTATGGCTGAATCCCTATTACTAGGCAAACGTTATCGACAGTTGCTTGAGGGGAATGCCAAGTCAGAAGCGATCGTCGAATTGCTTCTATTACCGTCTGATCCTTTACCGATGAGGCTTTCTGGTTAAGAGTTACCTGTTGCACCCGACTTTTGCTAATGTAGAACTCGAAGACGAGAAACCCGTTAACATTTGAGGATAACTGGATCGATTGTAGATGTTGAGTTAAACGCGCGATCGCATCTTGATTTAGTCCAGATGCACTAACAATTTGTAAGCGATTAGGGGTAGACTCAGCTTTTGGAAGCGGAGCTTTTGCAGTCGGTTTCATCTTTGGAGCTTTCGATGGCGCTGGCTCAGGCGTAGGACTCCATTCCTCATCGAGTTCATCGAGTTCCATCATATTGGGACTGATCAGGGTGATATCAAACTCGTCAGGCGGTTCTGAAGGAATCACCTCAAACTCATAGGTCGCTTCTACTTCTACATCGCCAAAAATTCCCTGATAACTAATCCCTTCCGGCATTTCTACCGGGACTTGTACGGAGACAGACCGATCATTGGGATTGACGCGCACTTCATCACTGACAGCAATAAAGGCGGTATATTGGCACAAGAGTTGATAAGTTAAAGCCGTATCAGTGACAGTTTCTACGCCAACTTTTGTCTCTCCCTGCACCATTTGATTCATCAAGTTTTTAATCCGGTTACGACCCCACAGTTGTGCAATAGCAGGATTTCCCGTATCTTCAAAGTTAAGCTCAAAACTCTGCTGGTACTGCTGTCCTCCGGCAACAATTCCTGTTACTTGCAGCCGTCCCGGTCGAGCGTCTTTTTTGCATCCAAATAGAACTAATGGCTGTTCAGCAAATAAATCGGGTGGCGTCGCCGGATAAATGATCGGAGGTTCACCCTCGCCTTGCCAGTACAATTGAATATTGGTCAGCACTGGATTATTAATTTGCCCGAAGAACTGTTCTGCGAGTTCTTCAGTCGGCTCATCGTAGCGGACAATCCGGAAAATTCCCCGTCCAATTTCAGCAATTCGATTCAATAGAAAACGATTAACTGAACTTCCTGCACCAAAACTGTGTAGGCGATTCCCTAATTTTAAATGGCGTTGGACTTCTGCCAGGATTTGATTTTCGTTGCCAATATAACCGTCGGTTAGCAGTACAATACTCCGTAATCGTCCCGGATCAACCTCTGGAAAATTTAGCACCGCCTGAATTCCCCGCCTCAGTTGAGTTCCGCCACTGGCGTTTAACTGATTAATATAATTCATGGCGCTGTTGCGGTTTTTTTCTGTATTTGCCAAGGGAACGGGTGAAAGTTGGCGGGTGGTATCTGAGAAATCGATAATTGTGAACGTATCGTGGGGATTGAGTCCGTTGATAAAGCGGCGCATCAATTCTTGACATTTGGTTAAGGGTTCACCGCTTTGAGAACCTGATGTGTCAATCAAAAACACCACATCTTTGGGAACTAATTGATCGGGGTTATACTCAATCGCTGGAATCAAATAAACCGCAAAATGTCCACCGCGATTGTCGGTTTGAGAGAGGACTGTGGTTTGCGTGCGATCGCCTGCGACTTGATAGCGTAAAATTAGGTCTTTATTGGCAATTGTGTCTCGTCGAGATAGCGTGACTCGCATCCGGTATCCTTGGCGTTCAATTTGAATCTGATGTGAGGGAGAATGTACCTCTTTAATCTCAACCCCAGCTTCAATGTCTACAGTCACATTAATATCATGTCCAGAACGAGTTTTAGGGGGTAAAATAGGCGCATTTAAGCGGGACGCATCTGGCACTAAATCGGTGTCTTTATTTAGGGTCATTGGTGCTGGTGCTGAACCCCCGCCTACCGTATTTTCATCAATCGTGGTTCCAGGAATATAACGAGATCCCACAACCATAGGAAAGACAAACTCGTAATTTTCCCCGGTAAATTTTAAGCTATCGGTGTAGCGAATTATCACATCAATTTGCTCACCGGGTTGGATATTAGCCAGGGATTGAGTAAAAATGTTAGCCCGTTCCTGTTCTAGCAATCCGGCGGTGCGTCCTTGCTTCTTGGCTTGTTCGTAAATGGCTACTGCTTCTTGGCGTTTTTTGATGTTACCCTTAATTGTGCGATCGCCGATACGAATCTCCATATCATCAACGGCGGCTTCATCGGGTAAGGGGAAGATATAAGTGGCTTCTAGGGGAGTAGAAAAAGGATTCTCAAAGGTTTGTGTTAC
>CAKZMA010000346.1 GCA_937127375.1 uncultured Coleofasciculus sp.
GCTCTAAGCCAAGATACGCATACGGTGTAGCGATTTGTCAAAGGGGAACTTCAGGCTAAAGCTCAATTTTAGCTATTTGGAAAGCTTGTTGAATGGCTTGAGCCAAATGCGGTTTATATTGCTGTGCGTAAAGTTCAGCTGCTCGACGATAAGCGGCTAACAGAGTGCGAAAATTCTTCATCTGACCATCTGGAGTTCTAAGATTGAGTAAAACCCAACCTAAGTTATGGTGAGCCTCCGCATAGTCTGGTTTTAATTGAAGAACTCTTTCCAAATAGGAGCGTGCTTGCGCCCATTTTCCCACTCGTCCTAATAAAATACCTAAACGAAATAAAACCAAAGGATCAGCAGGAAATTTTTGATTATAAGCTTCATAAGCTTGAATAGCGCCTTGAATGTTATCTAAATGTTCTTGAGTAATTCCTTGATCAACCAACACCCAGCCAGGAACTTGTGCTTTTTGACTGGCTTGTGCAAAACTTGAGAGAGCATCAGTCCACAAACCTTGGCAGGCTTGCTTCCAGCCTTTGAATCCCCAGGCAAAGGCGCTGTCAGGTACTTGAGTCGTAAACTCTTGAATACATCTGTCTACATCAGTAGCCTGCTTAGTTACTACTGCTTTGTCTAATGCAACAGTAAGACAGGGATATACCCATCGTTGCAGTTCCTGAGAAGAGGTAGAGTTAGTCTGCTTGGATTTAGTAATCGCTTGTCTGGCAGCGCGGATTGCTGGTTTCCATTGCTGTTGGTTAACAGCAATCCAAGCTCGTAATCCTAACGCGAAGGTGCTATTTGGATCGAGTTGAAGTGCTTTAGCAACAGCCGTCTCAGCCTGTTGCCAATTCCCAGATTTCCCCAGCGCCCAAGCCAGATTAGCTTGTATCCAAGCCTCCTGGGGAGCTAAGTTTGCTGCTTGTTGCAACTGCTTGACTGCTTCTGACCAATTTGATTTCCGGCAATTGATGAGTCCTAAAACGCCATAGCCCCTGCCATCACTTGATTGCAGTTGAATGGCTCTCTGGGCAGCAACTTCGGCTTGAGTGTCGTCAACATAAGTCTGAACTAATGCCAATTCAACAGCAGCTTCACCATTGTTAGGCTCATTAGCTAGACATTTTTGATAAGCTTGAACGGCTTCTGATAATTTATTGTGCTTAACTAACTCCTGCGCCCGTCTTTGGTTGGGTGAAACAAACTTACCGTTTAACGCATCAATTAATTCATCGGCTGTTTGAAAGCGATCCTCAACTCTAAATCTCATTCCTGACAGGATAACCTGTTCAGTTAGGGGACTCAGATTAGGACGTAATTGGCACGGAGGAATCAGAACATCTGAAGAATTACCCTGTAATAAAGCATTGGCTCTCTCAGTTGCTTCTACGGGTAATTGTCCAGTTAACAATTCATACATTGATGCACATAAAGCATAAAAATCTGTAGCTGGAAAGCGTTTACTAGTTTGGATATACTGTTCATACGGAGCATAGCCCGGTGTTAATATACGAGTCATATCACCCGTTTGACCCGCACGAAATTCTCTAGCAGCTCCGAAATCAATTAAGACGGCTCTGTCTTGAGGAGCGATGATAATATTTTCTGGTTTTATATCTCTATGAAGTAATTTATTAGAGTGAATAACTTTTAAGGAATCGACGATTTGAATAAAATAGTGCTTGATCCGGTCTTCTGAAAGTGTACCTTCCTCTTTTAAGATTTTGTCTAATGACTTGCCCGTTAGCAACTCCATTACTAGGTATGCAGTATTATTCTCCTCAAACCATTCATAGACTTTAACAATGTTAGGATGAACACATTGCTGTAAATAACTAGCTTCTAATTGAAATTTAGTAAGCTGTTGTTTTCGCTGAGCTGGGGTAATTGAATTAGGCCAAATAACTGTGTTTCTCTGCCTAGCTGCTTTTTCTGGCCAGAGTTCTTTGATAGCAACATTAGCGGAGTTTTTCAAATAAGTTCCTTTATAGGTAATCCCAAATCCGCCTTCTCCTAAGACTTTCTCTATCCGATATCGTCCTTGTCTGAGTAATGTACCAGTAGGTAAATGACGGGTAGATAAGTCTGAAGTAGAACTAAGGGGTGTGCCGCAGGCAACACAATCAACCGCACTATCCGAATTTTCGGTGAAGCAAGTAGGACATTGTATAGACATTTCAGTTACTAACTTAATTAAACTCTAAATATTTTGAAAGCGAAAGCAAACCTTACCGAAGGCAATTTTATCTCCAGAATTCAATATCTCAGGTGCAGTAATCCTTGTGCCAAACCGGGATTGTCCAGTTGCTTTGATAAAAATACCGTTGACTGAACCTAAATCTATAATTTTCCATTGTCCGGCTTCTCGATAAATTTCCCCGTGTTGGCGCGATACGGTATTAGAACCTGGAAAGCTATCCAAGTCAATATCTACTGATGGTAATTCAGGCTCAATTCGTCCTATAATTAACTTGTTTTTGTCTAAAAAAAATTCTGGAAAAGAACCAACCGGTTGTATGGGGATTAGTTTAGCGATTTGCCCTCCCCCTGTAATAACTTTAAGCAGTTCGTCTATGCTCTGAAATCGTTCTTGAACCCGCATTTTCATACCTGTAATAATGACCTGCTCTAATAGAGGATCAATTCCAGGAACTAAGTTTCGTGGCGGGATGAGGGTATCTGATTGAATTCTATCTGTGGCTTCTGGGGGAAGTTGACCCGTTAGTAATTCATACATCGAGGCAGATAAAGCATAGATATCTGTAGCAGGCCAACGTTTACTCCGATAACTATATTGTTCAAGAGGAGCATAACCTCGTGTTAGAGTGACGCTCATTTGTCGGGTTTGTCCAGCAATGAACTCTTTGGTTGCTCCAAAATCAATTAAGACGGCTTGGTCTTGTTGATCGATGAGGATATTTTCTGGTTTAATATCTCGATGTAGCAGATTAACGGAGTGAACAGCTCTTAGAGCTTCAGCAATTTGAATAAAGTAGCGTCTTACCCGCTCCTTTGGTAGCGGTCCCTCTTCTTCTAGAATCTTGGACAGTGGCTTACCTGGGACAAAAGCCATTACAACATAGGCAGTGTTGTTTTCTTCAAACCACTCATAGACTCTGACTATGTTGGAATGCACACATCTGGATAAAAAGCGGGCTTCTGTGGCTACTTTTATAAGCTGTAACTTTCTATCTTTGGGGGGTATAGTATGAGGCCAGACAACGGTTGTACCCTGTCTGATGGCTTTTTCTGGCCAATTCTCTTTAATAGCCACATTTCGAGAGTTGACTAAATCTACTCCTCTATAGGTAATACCAAATCCACCTTCACCAATGACTTTTTCAACTTGGTATTTTCCTTGCTGGAGAAAGCTACCCGTAGGCAAAAGGTAGGTAAGTAGTTGTGTCGCTGTCAATGGAGAACCGCAGGTAATACAGGTTACTGCATTCTCGTTATTTTCTGCTGAGCAATAGGGACAGGGAGTTGACATCTCGTCATCTTTTTGAAATAGTCTTGTTAGAAATCAGAGATAACCGTTGTGAAATTTATAAATTCTGTTCCCTCCCGTAGGCGGAAATATTTTGATTGTATTATTTATATCATTGATATTATTAATTGGTGTTACTCTTAATAATATCGCGTCTCCTACATTTTTTTGCCATAAATTATCAAAGTGTTTGTTCGTTTTCTCAATCAGTTCTTGATTAGCTATATGAAATGCTGGATATTCATTTCCATCATAATCGTCAGAGAAATACATCCAAACAAATTCAAACCCTTTAGAATCTGAGTAATAACCAATGGGGGAGAACAAATCTTTATGGAGTTTGACTTCGATTGAACCTTTAATTTTTATGTTTCGGTTGTCTCTCAACCTTTCCAAGTCTTCGTAAAGCCGATTTAATTTATGTGAGATATTTGTTAACATAGACTTGACTAAAGCAGGAGTAAATCCTACACTTTCCAAGCATTTTAACAAGGATGAGTCTGGGTGTAACATCAAAATCTTTATCTGACAACCATCAATAACTTTGTTTCGGATAGATATTAAGTTGTCTTCTTTGAAAATACTTATTTCTTCAGAAATAAATAAAAGCCTAATTTCTTGATCGGCTCTGGCATCTTGGAAGTTATCTTCAATTAAACGGCTATACTCTCCTCGATTGGAATAAAACCCTTTTATATGCTTTGTTGCTTGTGCAGAATTAAAAATTCTATGCATTTCATCTATAGTTTCCCGTTTTAAACCGATATCGACAAACCATATCGTTATAGCTATTTGAAGTAAATTCCATCCCAAGCCACCAATTAGAGGAGAACTTATACACTGCAAGTAATTCGATTGATTCTGTGAATTCAATTGGTTCTGTTTTTGGCAGGTTCCTTTTAAGTAATATTCATCAGTCACAATAAAACCAATACTGATTAGGATGATCCACCCTAATTGTTTAATCACTTTACGACCAGTATCAGTAATTAACTCAAGAAATTGGTTAGAGCTTTTCTTGGATGGCATGGTATCTAATCTCCTCGGATTTTCGGTTTTGTAAATTTAGATTTGAAGTAGACACCCTAGTAACCCTTCTCTATACGACACTTCAATCCTAGAATGGTGGCATTATCAGATGCGCCTCGATCAAGTACCTGTTGAATGGTTTTATCAACAGCTGCTTGTAAGTCTTCATTATTTGCAAAGATTTCTGCTAGTTCATCAGTTGGAACTAAATCCCAGACTCCATCTGAACACAGCAGCAAAATATCACCATCTTCTAGGGTCATTGATAACCCTTGAGTAGTACGCCTTAAATCCTGGACATAGCCATCACTTAATCTTCGTTTTGAGCCAAGAGATTTAGTGAGAACATTGCGGTCTGGATGCTCTAAACTTTCTTTGTCAGTTATCTGACCACTAGCAACCAGTGTGGCTACGAGTGAATGGTCTTCGCTTAACTGGCGTATTTTTTCTCCTTTCCGTAATAAGTAGATGCGGCTATCTCCAACATGAGCTATCATTAATTCCTGCGCGATCGCTAAAACTACACTGAAGGTCGTTCCACCATCTCGCACAGCATTAGATACAGACTCATTGGCTTTTTGAAATAATGAAACTAACCAGTCTGCTCGTTGTTCTTCAGTTTTGAATTCCGGGGGAATCGGTTCCTCAAGGGCTGTTTTTACTGCTAATTGACTAGCGACCTCTCCCTGCGCCATACCCCCCATTCCATCAGCAACCACTCCCAGAATCATCGTTTCTGAATTACTGAGTTGCTGTTGTCGTACCCCATAGTTATCTTCATTTTGCAGACGACTGGTGGAAAGTCCCAAAGTTGAACGACTAGCAACAGTCCACTGGATTTGATGGGTTCGCAGTGATTGACGGGTTTCAACTAATAAGCTTAGGAGCTGAGATAAGGGAAAACGCTCTTCTGGTACGGGCGAAAGGCAAATCTTGAGCAATTGGTAAATTCGCGGAATTGGTTCAATCTTGTATTCAATTTCCTGGTCTTGTGGTAGAGGTTGTTTATGAACTGATTGATACAGTAATGCTCCTACGGTATAGCTACTTATTGACTCATGGATGGGATTCTTCCCATAGGCAAGATCGGGGGCGCAGTAGTGTCCCAATAAGCCAGAGGATAGGGTTTCACCCACTGGGTAGGCACTGGTGAGATCGTAAAACTGGATGGGAGTTCCCATTTGAATCAGTTGAGGAAGGATGTGGACAAAACACCATTCCCGCTGATATACATACCGAAAGAATTGACAGACTTGGCTAGCTAGAGATAATGATTCTTCTAAGGAACGCTCTGCTTTCAACCAAGTCTCTAATGTCTCGGCTTCATCTGGGAAATAACTTAACAGAATGAGTTTGGGAGTAGATAAGTCAGAGCAAATTGCTTTTTCTGGATAGAATTCTTCCTCTAAATAATCTGAGTCTGCCTCCACTTCGCTAGACGCATGTGATACCTCCTCTAAATCATCCGAGTCTGCCTCTACTTCGCTAGATGCATTTGATACTTCCTCTGGAATTTTCAAGTTTGAGTCATCTTCAGCGCTAACTGTTGGGGTTAAGTCGGTGGCAGGAGCAGCATCCTCTCCAAGGAGGGCGACAGTTGAGTCAACGGTGGTAACAATATTCTCTTGAACAGCTTGTGTTTCGCTCTCCTCTTTCTCTTCTCGCTCTTCGTTAAGCACAGGTGGGCGAGTATGGATAATGACAGACTCCTCTCTGGTTTGAGCTAGAAGTTCAGCAATCATTTTGTAATCTTTGAGAGCCTCTCGTAGCTTCAGTTCTCGGCTAAGCCCACCCTCAACTGAACCTACCCGCAGCAAGCCTAATTTACCTGAAGTTGCACTGGCATCAGGCGCTAAAATTTTGACTTTGAAGGAGTAAACACCATCTGTAAGTTGACCCAGGTATGACAGGACTTCTACTTGAAAGTTTTCTATGGTAAATTTTGCTGTTTCCTGAATCACTTTAGGGGTTGTATCGGCTGAGGAGAATGTCATATTAATCGGAAATTGAGGTTCTAGATT
The DNA here is from genome assembly GCA_937127375.1 of uncultured Coleofasciculus sp. Lineage (GTDB taxonomy): Bacteria > Cyanobacteriota > Cyanobacteriia > Cyanobacteriales > Coleofasciculaceae > Coleofasciculus. The sequence continues at coordinate 6,529 of CAKZMA010000346.1, forward strand.
TGGGCTGAGTCATTGTTGTGGAGTAGGGCAGAGCTCCTTTTTCAATTCAGTTTAGGGACTTTGGAAAAGGAAGCGAACTTTGCCAAAAGCTATTTCATCTCCTGAATTTATAGTTGTCGGTACAGTAATTCTGGCACCAAAGCGAGTTTGACCGGAAGTTTTAATGAAAACACCATTGGTTGAACCCAAATCTTTTATTTTCCAATCCCCCCCTTCCGGATAGATTTCCGCATGTTGGCGTGAAACGGTTTCGCTACCTGGAAACTCTTCTACATCAACCTCAACGGGGCCCATATCAGGGTCAAATATACCAATTATGGCACTGCCATCTAGACTAAATTCTGATGTAGCAGAACCGGCTTGCTTGGCAATCAATCGAGCCGTGGTAGTAGTAGGGGCAGATGGGGCAGATGTGGGAATGGGATAGTTAGGTTGTGGGATCTGGGGGGGTGATGGTTGTGGGGGTTGTGGCTCAATAAAACTATCTGGCTGTGAAATGGTTTCGGGGGGCTGAATTTGAGTCGGGGGGACAGTTGAGGCTACGGCGACTTCAAGTTCGGAACCACAAGCATCACAGAATTCTGAACCATCTGGATTTTTATCATAACCACAAGCTGAACAAGTAATCATTGAGGTCACTCCTTAAGTAATAAGTACGATACCGGAAAAAGTTTTATTTTCGGTTTAAGTTCCTGTAAGTTCGCGCATTTTTTCTTCGGAAAGCTCATCATTAATATCCCCGCCCATTTTAACCGTCTTACCCTTTGCACCCATCTTGACCGTCTTACGGGTTCCCGCAGAAATTTTGCGAGTTTTGCGTAACTCTTCTTGCGCTCCATTGAGGGATTCACTTAATTCTTGGTTACCAATTCTGACAGTCATCCGACGGGCGGTTTCGAGAATTTCTCCTGCACGTTGGGGATCGCGTTCTGCTATTTTGGTGGCTTGGTTAACCAGATTAGAAATGTTACATTGCTGTACATAACTCATCACTTCTTGATCTACTTGTGCCGCACCAGCTTGTGCGGCAACGAATTGCACAACTAGATTCTGAGGTGGCAATTCACCGCGTCGATTTTGCCCTGGAACATCATAGGTTAAGCCCAGTTGGGCAATACGGACGCGAGATGCTGGACGGCTGTCCATGTTAAATTCTAGGATGAAGATTGTTTCATCGTTAGCCGCTGCATTGCCAATGAGATAAGGTTCTTGAGTTAAGGGGAATTCCGCTTGCGTCGGATAAGCACGCACAAGGCGAGTGAGTTGTACCCCTTTAACCGTTTTGACAGTTAAAGCTAGGTTGGTGATAACTTCTTGCTGAGCTTGGCTGTATTCTTCAATAATTTTATTCGGTAAATCCAGAATCGACACCTGAGTGCCAACAGCGTTACCGGAAACAAGATAAAAGCAACTACCACCCGTCGAATCACTGAGATGACTAAGTAAATCTTCATTGAATTCTTCACCAACTCCCAAAGCGGTGATAGGAATGTTATTTTTGGTAAACTCTGAGACAATCTCTCGACATTGATCTTCATCAAAGGTTTGACCATCGGTGAAGAGTAGAGTGCGTCGAACAGTCATCTCTTGACCGGAGAGCAGATTTAAAGCACGTTGCAACCCTAATCCCATGCGGGTGCCACCAGAAAAGTCGCGAAGATGCTGGATCGCATTTTCTAATTGACTGACTTGAGTGGCAGGGGTTAAGCTGATTACCTCTGAAGCTTTATCATCAAACTGGACAATAGCAACGCGATCGCTTCCATCTAGCCGACCAGAGCGCACCAGCGCCAACAAGGATTCCATGACGATATCAATCTTGGACTTACCCCCCGCTACCTCTTCGTATTCATTCCCATCCTGGATATAGGTTTTGCCAGTGGGCTGTGACTCTCCAGCCACGACTTCATACATTGAGCCACTGGTATCAATTATAAAAGCAAAGGTGGTGGGGGGACGAAGAGCCGCTATATCTTTTGTGGGTCGCAGTTTTAACATCAGAAATAGTTTCTGTCCAGCATTATCCGCTGGCATGAATTCTCGGTGCGGGGTAATGGCTACATTTAGCATGGGTATTCTCCTGATATTGATGGTCTAACTCATCTGTTTTAACAAAATTAACAAAAGTTTAACGGTGGCATCATTCCTAACTGGGGTTCTATATCCGACCAAGAGGGACTGATTAGGGCTGGATTTTCTTGATTGCCTTGGTCATTTAATTGATTGATATTTGATTCAATGATTAACGGCAAGTCTAAGCTTATTGTACTATCTCTATAGCCTTCCTTGATGTCTTGTATCCAGGTAGTAATGATTTGATTAAGATGATTGTCATTAATCGTACATAGGCTTTGCTCTTGTAATTTTTCCCGCAGACTTTCACGAATCTCTGTTGTAAACACTTGTTCAGGGTTATTCTCCTGATTGATAGTTAAATCTAAGTCATACCGATAGTGATCATTAGAGCCTTTTACCTTGAGTTCAAATACATACTTGACCATAAGCAACGGAATCAGGAAGATGAAATCGACACTAGCACCGAGAATTATGCAGCGTTTTATACCTGTTGATGATTCAGCCGGATGGTTTCTTTAGATTTTGGCGATCGCGATCAGTAGACGTGTTAACTTCTAGGGCTACGTCTCCGAGTTTGCGGGTCGCACCGTCTGCGAGTTCCTGGATGCGTTTTTTCATCTTTTTTTGTCCGGCGTAGTCTTGATCAAACTCCAGTACCACTGTTTCTCCCTCCTGGTAAATCTTGGCTGTTACAGGTGGATAGCCTTGGTCTTGGCGTAAGTAAACATGAGCATCGGCTGAACTGCCCAACAAAACAGGTTTTCTGCCCAACAAAATCTTGGTTTGTTCGCTGGGTGTCCAACGCACAAGTAGATAGGCTTGGGTACTCAATTGTTCGTTCTCAGCCCAGGCAATCATTAGACCGATGCAAAAGCCGAGGATGCCCGCCCCTGTGAGACGACCGGGGAGATCCCCAAAGACAGCCGCTGCCATAAGGAAACCCGTAGCGCCCAAAGTACCGCCAACACTACCACCAAAGAGAGCGCGAGACAGCTTAAGATTGGGGACAAAGAACGATGTACCACCTCCGACTAACGTGCCAAGGATTGCCCAACCCACTATCCTGCCGATCACGTCCAGTGTGGAAATGCCTGCGATGGGTAAAAATAGAGATTGACCCACGACGAAGGCAGCGACAGTAGCGCCTAGCGCCACCAAACAACCCGCCATCCGACTAATAGACAAGCCAAAGACAAGGGTACCGACTAGGCGACCGAGGAAATCTCCTAAAAAATTAGCTGTCAATAGTAAGCCACCAGCCCCTAATGCACCGCTAATGCTGCCACCTAAGAAACCCTGATAGAGTTTAAGAGTGGGAAGAAATAAGGACAAACCACCGCCTAGGATTGCACCGGCAAGTGTCCAGTTGATAGCACCTTCAATCACTCCAGCGTTGGGTATGCTGGTGACGGGTAAAAAGAGTAATTGACCGACTGATCCTGCAATTAATCCAGCTGTGAGACTACCTCCGGTGCTAAGGCTACCTTCCCGACTGGTGAGGAGGCGACGTCGCATATAGTGGTTCTGTCCAATGATCAGAGCGAATGATATGCCAATGGCGAGGAGTGCTGTCCAACCACCAATTCTGAGGGTAGCGTATACTAAACCGTAATCTCCAGTTGGTTCAGATTCCACTAACTGTTTGCCGAAGATAACCGCTTCTGCGTCTCGAAAGGCTTGGTCGAAGTCACCCGAACTAGCATAAAAGACTAGAGAGGGATCACCGGTGAGTTTGGCTAAATAATTGGTATCGGCATCACCAGTAGCAACGGCGACAATATTAACGTTTCGATTTCTGGCAGATTGCGCGGCGATAGAGGTAAACGTTTGGGAATCAGGTGCGCCGTCTGTAAATAATAAGATATTGCGATTGAGTGAGGTGGATTGTAATTCTGCCACAGCCGCTTGTATTCCCTGAGCCATAGGAGTACCGCCCCTGTATGATAAGCTGGCGATCGCGCTTTGCAGGGTATTGGGGTTGGCAGTCAGGGAACTGGTGGTATTAACGGTTCTGCCAAAACCAATGACTGCTAATCGATCCTGAGACAGATCCCGACGCTGTACGAAGCCTATGGCGGCAGATTTGACTTCATCCAATTTACCATCGCTCATGCTCCCGGAAGCATCAATTAACAGGACAACGGCTTGAGGGGTTTGTTGAATGGAAGGGGGTAGCTTGGTTAAGGCAAGTAAAGGCTCTCCGAGGAGAATTGTTGCTAGGAGGCAACCCATTGCTCCATACAGCCCAAATAGTATGGGTTTGCTTAGCTTTTGTCTTAATTGGTTGAATAAAGTTTGCATTTTTTTATAAAGACATTGATAATTTTTGATATTTTTGTTTATTTATTTCTCATTTTATCATAAACTAATCTGGAAATTGCAGGAAAAATAGTTTTGTCTTCATAAAAACTTTTATCATCACCAAAAACCACTAATATATATTGCAATTTTTTATCTGAGCTAATGATAATTGCCGCGTCATTGCGATTATTAAAAGTCCAGCCCATTTTGGAAGCAAAATAAGTATCATGAGGTAATGATTCGCCGAGGAAACCCTCAATAGCATTGAACGGCTTGTTTTTCCAAGCCTCTGGATGTAAATCTCTCTTCAGCAAAGACTTCATCTCTTGACTATATGCTTTTGATATTGATTGATCTGTATGAATTTCATACAATAATCTTGCCACGCTATAGGTTGTCAAGTAATTTCTAATTGGTGGTGATTTTTTTTTATTTATTTGACGAATTTGCAAGTCGCTACCTTCTGGATCATTAAGTTGCAAATACGGGATGGGAAAAGTTTTTTGGCTAATATTTAGGTTTTGATAATTAGCGCTTGTAAAAAAACGATTGACTGAGTAACGCTGGCTCATCCAATCATGGAGTTTATCTGGGGGTAATTCTCTTTTATGGGATTTTGTTTTAGTTATTTCATCTAAGATAAAACTAGCCGCTTCATTATCCGAATCTTTTATCATTTTGTCCAATTTTTCTTGGGAAATTTTTCCGACTGGAATTTCTCCAGATTGATATTGACCGTACAGAGCAACCATCCAAAAAAGTTTAACAATGCTTGCCGGATATCTAGGTTCTTGATCCAGGTAATAAGCATAGGTGGTATCCCTTGGTTTCCTTAAATCGATCAAGCTAACAGATAGATGGTCTGTTGGCAGACCTTTACGAGCAACCAAATTTACAATATCATTAATTATTCTGTTTAGTTGAGAATTCGACTTGAAGTGTAGATTGTTTTTAACGTTATAACTGCTTTTTATGGCAATATCATTTTTTCCTGATATCAAATTAGGTGGAAATTGAAAGCTGTTTTCCGCTGGTTTATTAACTATATTTTGTTCTTCTATTCTGATGCTAACTTCATACGGTGCTGCTTGTTTTTTAGTATATATATAAATCAAGTAAGTTCCGGTTTCTGATAAAATATATTTAGATGAACCCTGCACTTTGTAAATCTTCTTGTTAGGGGTTTCAATAGTAATTTTATTGTTAGTATTTAAATCTAACTTTTCTCCAAATTTTCCCTGGAAACGAAGGCAAATGAGTTGATTATTCCTCAGTTGACCACTCTCCTTCCCAAATCTAACTTGAGCGTGAGGTGAAGTTTTTGTGAGTTTAAATGCTGAGCTTGTATGACATTGATTACTAGTGTATAAGCCATAAATAGCCTGAATTACTCCGGCTACAATTAAAAAAAGTAATGCAGGCAGTAAGTAGAACAGGGCTAACCTAGAGTATTGAACTAAGATTCTTCTTTTTCGGTTTATTTCAGTCATTACCTTACCTTTTCATAATGATATATTTTCCATGTACCATTTGCTTTTTCAAAAAAATAAGTAAAATCTGCGCTGTATGAACCAGAAGCACCTCTGTCAATACCTTTAGGTCCATAAAGAGTAAGATTTTCAAAAAGACTGATGGTTAATGCTGGTCGAATTCCAGAAGTGGAAAATGAAACCACATTTGTAATCTCAGACTTGCTATAGGTATAGTAGGAGTCATTATTTTGAAGCCAAGCCATCGAACCGTCAGACTTAGTCGTATCGTAATGAAGTTTACCCGTAGCCAATTGGTCAACTAAACTCCGGTCAAATGGAGAACCAAAAATTTTAGGTTTAGCTCTATACCAATTCTTGACAATCTCAAGTGCTTGGTCTTGAGTTAGATCGACAGCTTGTTTAGACGTTGAAGAAGACGAAGAAGTTTGTGTAGACGACGAAGATGCAGCAGGTGAAGAAGATGTTGAAGACGAAGGGGCCGACAAAGTACCTATACTCATTTCTAAATCAAATGTTTTTGACCCTTTAGGTGCAGAAACCTGCAAAATATACTTGCCTGTTTGAGGTAATTCTCCACCGTTAACAAGTTGACTATCCGGTGAATAAATCCAAATACAAATATCCTCGTCAGTTCTGTAGCTCAGTTTTTGACCTTTCTTAGCTGTAAATGTATAACCAAGGGATTTATGAGAACTAGCCTGTCCGGATTCAGTTACTGTTGTTTCGTTCAGGGAAATCTCCTTGACGTTCTCTTCACTGAGAGATGTTGTCGGTTGTTCCGGACAACCAGGCGATACTACAGAGGATGAGCCTCCCGGAGCAGAACATCCATAAGTTAATAACAAAATCAAATAAATCAGTTGCTTTTTCATGATTATCCTCATACTTGATGGTTAAATTTTATTCGGTCATCAAGGTGCTGACTTGCGCTCGAATAACCAGCTATTATAATTATTACTCCAAATCAAGTAGATGCGATTTTTCGTGTCTTTAATCTTTCTTTTGTCATTCATGACATACCATAAATCAGCATCAACGACAGCTAGATCAAGACTTTGATTAATAACTTGAATGTCACCAATCTTTATCTCTCTCACACTATTCCACCATTGCTGATATTCAGAATAGCTACCTGATTTTTTTTTAAACTTAGGAGAAAGTTTAGCCCAGGTTTCGTTATATTGGCGATTATTAAGAGAAATGTAATGGTTTCTTACGAAATTGTCTGCGGCTGGTCGCTCTGATGCTGGTGCATCCAGTTGTCTAGATGGTGAAGGACTCTCTTGCGTGGCAGTCGGGGGAATTGATGCAGATGTTTGAGGAGTATCTAAACTCAATTCGACTTCAAAGGTGGTAGCCCCCTTAGGCAGCGAAACTTGAACAGTATACCTTCCAGTTTGAGATAAATCTTTAGTCGCAATCAATTGGTTATCTGGAGCGTAAACCCAAATGCAAATATTATCACTTGTCTGGTAACTCAGCTTTTGACCGGATTTGGCGTCAAAGGTATAGCCCAGATACTGACCAGCTCTAATCTGACCGGATTCAGTTACCGCCTGACTGCCAAGCTGAATCGGTTTAACATTTTTGCGCTCCAAAGAGCCTTCCGGCTTGTCTGGACAAGTGTTTGATGGATCAGCTTGATTAGAAATTGCTTGTCCTGATGTTTCAGATAAGGCATTACATCCGCCAATGATCAGGAAAATCATTGATACTAACCCTTTGATGATAATTGTATTATAACCTTTATCTGCCTGAAGCCAATGCGATAATATTTTCTTCATAATCATTTATCTCTAACTTGGTTTGAATCAATTGAATTTTGAATTTAGCTTTATCAATCGTCCAGCGGTTGTCAGACGCTAGATCTGTTTTTCATGGAACTGTTCAGAGGTACATTAATCTCCCAGAGCTTCTCGTTTTAGATGTTGTCCCCAAAAGTAAAATGGCACGACACCACCAACCCCGATCGCCAAGAAGACACACAAGAGCATCGTGAGTCGCGTTTGCCAGGGGAGCGATCGCCCAAATACAGTAATTATGTAAGATTTGGGTTGAGATTTCACCGTTGAACCATCAGCCGATTCGACAAGGACGCGAACATCATGCTTGGAACCCCGTTCAGGATTCGGTTCGGTGTAGGTGATTTCGTACTCACCTAGTAAAGCATTGAGAAATAGCTGGAGATTTTCCGCGATCGCCTGAGCATCTCCAGAAAACTCTGCAATCCCACCAGTTAACTGGGCAATTTCTGCTAACCGCTTTTGATCCACAAATTCTTCTTCTGGTACTTTGCCTTTCCCTTTACCAATGTCAGCACGGGTGGCTGGTCTGCCAAGCTGGTATTTTTGACCAAGCTGTTTTGATGTTAAGCCATACCCCAATGTATGGACAGTGATATTTTCATTTTTCCGAAGTAGAGCCGAGAGTGTTCTAAAGTCCTGCTCTTCGTTAGCTTTGTTGTGATAGCCGTCAGATAGGAGAATAATCGAGAGTCGGGGCTGAGGTTGTTGGGAATCCTCTGGTACATAAAAGCGGGGGTCATCGGTATTCGCTAAAAACCTCACAGCCCGGTTCAAGGGTTCATAAAGGTTAGTAGAAGCACAGGGCGTTCGACTGGCAAGGTAGTCGAGATTATTTTCCAACTTGACATCATTTGCGTGAAAAAACTTATCGAGGGTTTCCAGATTGACAGGGTAGCCTTTACAAGTAAGACCCGGTTCACCAAACGGAACAATGGCGACTTGAGTATTCCCACCCCGATCTCCTAAAACCTTAGTAAATTCCCGAACCGCATTAATAGCGCCCTCAATTTTTTTCGTACCTCGGCTATCTGGCTTTTTCATACTGCCGCTGAAATCCAACAGGACAATAATCCAGGCGGGAGGCGGTACTGCTTCTTCTGGACTTTTCCAGTCTTTACTTCTAAAGGTAACCTCCTGATCATCTACGATTAACCAAAAATCCGTATCGATTAGACCCATAACAGGTCTTTCCTCTTCCCCTGTCACTTTAATCCGAACCGTCACCCGGTCATCATTGACTGTGGGATTGCCAACTATTTCCGCTTGTTTTGCTTGTCCCCAGCTAGGACAGGCTAGGCAAACCAGAGTCAGCGTAGATAAACTAAGCCTGCGGGTCCAGGAAGCGATTGTAGTAGACAAATCGATAAATTTTTTCTTCATCAAGTCCTCCCTGATTTAGGGTGTGAAATGTCAAAACATAGTTATGTTTCAATCGAATATCGCTGCGGGAACCTAAACGATTTCCATTAACTTCGATAGTATTGAAAAATTTAGCATTAGGAGATAACACCGCTTCGCGTTGCTTCAACACGAGGTCGGCTGCATGTAGCGGCAGTCCGGGAATGCAAATATGTGCTTTCTTGACAGCCGAGCCAATTCTAATCGTGCCAGTGGCAGGTAGTTGGATAGACAACCCTTCTTCTATTTCATACGCTTCACCATCACTAACAAATTTGAGGAAAGACTTGTCTATATAGGGATAGACTGTGGCACTAATCGTTTTTTGTGGCTCGAAATCCTCATAGTTTGGTCCTGTGTACTCAAAGCCTGCACCCGCTCTCAGGGCACCCATATAACTGGGGGAGTTGGTGATGCTAAACGCTAAACCCAGCAATAAGCCCAAAAGTGAAAACCCCAGAGGGTCTTCAGCAGCCTTGAATGCGGCTGGCATCTGACCAAAAGCTGTGCGAATAAACTCAAATAGCAAAGCAGCAACTAGACTGGCACCGCTAGCAGCTAGGACACTGGTTTTGAACCGTTGCCAAAAGCGCTTAGGGTCGCCCGCTTCCATACTGCGCCACCGCCAAGTCAAACCCTCTGCCAAACCCACTGAACTACCAATCAACAGCCAACCGAAGGTTCTAACAATGGCAGGGGAAACGCGAATTTGGGGTAAGAAGAGGATTTGGGAGATACCTCCGGCAATTAAGCCTGCTAACAGTCCCAAACCAAGGGCAATGAGGAGGGGAATTTTAGCAATGCGGAAACAGATTTTTGGTCTGGTGGGGTTGCTGATAAAGATTTCGTTCATCACCATCCCCATGGCTAAAGAAATCGCAATGCAGGGAAATAGGGTAATTTCTGGAAATTGCTTTAATAAGTCTAGGTCAGTCAGGAAGAATTGACCCAGGTTCCAGCCGATTAGGGCTGATGTTATGCCAGCTAATATATAAAGATAGATTCTCATGATTTTCAATAAAAATTACGGGATATTCAGTTTTGTTTCTAGTTGTTTCTTTAAGTCATTAGCTGTGTCTCGATCTGGTTCCATGAATCCATACCCTTGAAATTTTTGACTTGGTAAAGTTTTTTGGTAGTTGTATATGGCTTCTATTAATCGGTCTCTTTCTGTCCCTGGGTTTTCCTCAGCGGCAGCATAATTCAGGTTTGTAACTTGGAGAATAGACTTAATTTTGATAATTACTTGATCGCGCTCTATGTCTGGTTTCTTTTGCTGAATTTCTTTGATAATTTGATCAATTGTTGCGCGAGTTTTCTCAAAGTTAGCATTGGCTCTAAGCTTTTGCTCATCTGGCATTTTAGGAGCCTGAGATACTGTAGCAGGCGTTTCAACAGGAATTTGTGAAACTGTAGGAACAGATTGTGGAATTTCCTGCATTTGAATTTTCCTGATTCCTGCTTCTTCTGGAGAAAGATCATTTGAAGCTATATCCATTCGCTTTCTCACCTCTTCTTCCAATTTTTTTCGAGTCTCCTCGCCAATTATTCCATCCGCTTGCAATTTTTTCGAGGATTGATACATAGAAATTTGATTGACCCATTTTTCTAAAATCTTCGTATCATCTTTATCAGAATCAGTATTATAATGATCGATGAAATCAGGGGATAACGAGCAGGTAGTCTCTTCTAAACATAAGATACCTACAATAATTTCCTGTACTTCCTGTCTGGTCATTTTTCCATTTCCCCCCTGGGATTCTTTCTCTAACAAAGTGGTTATCTTTTTTAGAGATTCGATTGTATTTTTAAAATTAATATCTTTAGTTGCTTCTTGTGTTTCTTGTTGATTTAAATCTAAAATATAATGATTCCCATATCCTTTAATAAGCGAAATTCCTAAATAGCTAATTAAACCTGCCAGGACAATTAAGGGAATAATAATAGTAATATGTACAAAATTGTTTTCCAAAAATTCCCAAATTCGTTCGGTCGCAGTAATTTCTCGCTGAAGCTTCAAACCCAGATCAGAAGTGGTATAGCTGTGGGAATTAGAAAAAGCATTAATAAACACATTTTTAGGTACTCTGCCCTGACTAATCTGGTAAAAATAAGCAGCCAACTGATATTCTCCTAGCTGCTCTAATAACTCGGCTAAAGGCTGGTAATAATCTTGAGAGTCACCTTGGCGGATAAACTGCCAAGAACTGATTAACTTCTGCCATGTTTCCGAGCCACACTGTAATGATTCCGAGGCTAAGTTAGATGACTTTTGAGGAGAGCTTAAGTGATTGGTAATAAGTTTTAAATCAGTCTGAACATCATTAATGAATTGACTACGACAAGATACCCAAGCACTGCCTTTTACCATTAGCAGCCAGTGGATAGCCTCTGGAGTGATTTGTCCTTTCAGCAGTTTAGGCAGAAGAAATTCTATACCGTCAGCGAGTTTATCCTTGGGAAATAGGTTGCGTATGGCAGATTGAAACTCTAAAGAAGCCGTTTGATTTTCGTCTAGCTTGTTCTTACCCCCCTGGATATTCAACCAACCCAAAAATTCCGGCAACGTATCCGGAATCACCATTGCCCTCAGCGTCACCAGTCGCACCATTTGAGGGCTGTAGATTTTCTGGCTGATAGCCGTTTTAGCCCCCTGTCCATCAAACAGGGTGTGCCAGTACTTTGAGGTAATTTGGTCGTTCCCCAAAGCCTGAGCGATCGCTTGAACAGCTTCTGGCTTTACCTGAGAACTGTTCATCAAACTTCTAATTGCTGACTTGAGCGCCTCTTCATCCGTCGTCGGTGGCGGTAATGCCAGGGGTGCGTTAGCAATTGCTCGCTGCAAGATTTGGTAAGCGCGATCGCTCGCCGCCTGAATCACCTGAAAACGTCTGGGTTGTTCCAGCGCTTCCACATTAAACGCCCAAGACACGGGTTGACGGTTAGTGTTGGCTTGTCTAATCGCTAAGATATTGATACTGTGGACATCGTATTGCCGTCCTGGTGGCAACAGTATCGGGTTGAAGGTATTCAGGGGTAAAGCTTGAACTGTCGGTGATAGATTTGCAGGGCGCTGACTAGAAGCCATATACAAGTTAGGTTGCCCGACAACTTTGATATCAAAGGGGTTAAACGTCGGTATTCCTCGACCTTCTCCCATCCATGCCAGAATTTTCCAAAGGTTATTCTCTCCCTCACAGAGGAAATAACGGTAAACAGAAGCACTGCGCCCCTTTTCATCCCGTCCCCGTGTCACTACAGCCACTACTGACCAAGCATTCTCGCCACTCCCCACAACCCGACCGATAATTGCGGGTTGATCCCTGGAAGCTCCCTCAGTCACTGCAAATGCTCGATTAGCGATCGAGCGCTCAACTACGGAGGGAATGGGGTCAATCGTCCTATTCATGTACTGTCCGGTAAAACCCCGCGATACCCAACCCCCATCAGGCGTTCGTTCAGGACGGATACCTGTGCTGAATTCGTGAATTTCCAAAGTGGATGGATTCATTTGCTTAACCCTTGTCTAATTCCTTATGGCGATTACCTGTACACAGCCAATAAATCGGAGCCACTAAACCAAAAGGCCGCCAGCGCTTGGGGTCCTTAATTACCGATGTCACCCCATCAACACCCCGACTGAGACGCTGGGCGTTAGGTTCTTGGAAACGAGTCCCCAACATCCCAAACGCCGAGGTTGTAAAGTAATCAATGCTCCCAGCTCCCATTTGCTGCCAGGACTGTAACTTCCTGTGAACTTGGGGAAAACGAGCAGAGGCTAAATAGGCAGGTTTATGGCGATTCACCCAGAGTTCTGTCTGTTCGCATTTGGTCAAAACCAAAGCGATGCGGCGCTGTTCAGCACTAATGTCAGTCCGGTCAAGCGCTGTCAAAAACTTATCCAAACCACTGGCATACTCTAAATCCTTGCGATAACTGCTACCATCGAGCAACACCATAATGCCCGTTGCTTGCAAACAATCCTCCAGGTAGTCCTGTAGTCGGAAATCACCTGCCTGGTGCAGGAGGTCACTAAAAAATTCTCCGGCATAGTCTTTACAACTGATGTTCAGCGTTACCAGTTGGGAAGCCATGCTAGCTGTTGGATTTTTCCAGGAAAACTGTCCCTTCAGGGTAATGCTGAGGGTATAATCCTTAACGTCTGATGCCCTAGCATCTAGTTGGGTCGGTTCTAGTTCCAATCCTTGTTCCAGAAGGTCTTGAGCTTTCCTAACCAGCTCGTTTCCTTCATCATTAACCGGGTTGACAGTCTGCACTGGACTAGCAGTGTCAGCATTAGGCCAACGAGCCAGGGATGCCATATATGCAGTTTTTCCCGAACCGCGATCGCCAATCACTCGCAGCACTGCACTACTCTGCCTTGGCTCAGACGAACCCGTTATCTTATTTTTCTTTAACCAATCAAGCATCATCTTTCATCCTCTTACCTGTACTTAGCCAATAGAGAGGGGCAATCATGCCGTAAGGCTTCCAACGACGTGCCTCTCTCAACACTGAATTTCTGCCATCGGTTCCCATTTCATCAACTCGATTGGGTCGGGGGTCATTACGCCGGAGAACTCCAAACGTTGATATGGCATAGAACCGTAAATTCTTGGCAGGAATTTTGGCTCTTAAAGTTGCTTTAGTTTTTGGTAGATGTACATCAAATAAATCAACTTCTGGATCTAAACGCCCAGGCCAGAGTTCGCCTCGTTCGCATTTACTCATGGCTACGGCAAGCCGTAGATCGTTCGCTCTGTCGTGGGAATCCATTAATTCAGTAAAACGCTCCAGTACTCGGCTATAAGATTTATCGGTTCCCTTTTTCCACTCTGTTAAAAGAATCAAACAGCCCACGACATCTTTCATTAAACACTCATCGATAAACTCTTGATATAACGAATTAGCTAATCCCAATTCGAGTTCATCAAATATTTCCCCCGGATAGTCTCTAATTGCTAAATTAATTCCTTCTCGCTTGCCTAATATAAAATTAACATCAATGTTAAACGAATAAAAAGGCAATTCATCAATTGTTCTGTACTGTAAGCCAGTAGGTTCTAAAGAGTCACCTTCCACAATAATATTTTCAGCTTTAGCGGCTAGTTCTCTCGTCTCATCATTCAACGCTTGAATAGTATAGTTTTTAGCTCGACCTCCTCTTTTCGTTTGCTCGGGCTGGTAAGCCAAAGCAGCAAGATAAGTTGTTTTTCCCGAACTTCGTGGACCAATGACGCGAATGTTTCCCATGTTTTTTTCCCCTACTTTGCCAAAAAGCTTCCAAGATATATCCAAGGTAGTTCTAGTAAAGAGCGATTGTAGATACTTGTAATAAAACAGCGAACCGACAAACCAGAAACACTTTTATTAATTTGTTTTAACTGAGACTGAACGGGTCTAAAATATCGGCTCAATACATAAGCATGACGCTGTTGCCAATTTAGTTGAGAACCATTGGGCTTATAAGCTAGTTGAAAAGCTTCTTGTTGAAGGTCACAAAAAAGATCTGCTTTATTTAAACAAATGACAATATGCCTTGCCTTGGGACAGTCCTGCCGAAAAAAATCTACCCAACGGTCAAATCGATTACACCACTGCTGTTGAGTCATGAATTGGTCTAGACTGATACCCTGCTTAAAATTCAGTCCTCGATGAGGTGGAATTATCAGCAAAATTCCTTCACTTTGACGTACCGTATCCAAAAGCCTATTCCACTCATTAGGGTTATCGGATTGCCATGTTTTGCGCCATACTTCTCCCGGTGTATCTATCCAATCCACAATGACTTGTCTATTCCCTGTGGGAAGTCGTACTAGAATATCTAAGTAACGGTCATAAGTAGCTTGCTCAGCACCTGTTGCTCTAAATTCACCCGTCGTATGATCATAAAGCTGCTGTTTAAGATTTTCATAATCGAGACTAGTCACTTTGACATATTCATTGTTAGGATTGGCTAACTCCATGGCTAAGTGTGTTTTGCCCGTAGAGCGATCGCCGATATAAACCACACCCAATTCCATCACCTCCTTTATTTCATACCTCTAACTCCAGTTCTCTTATGCCCGATTTGCCAGATTTTGTAACAAATATTTACATATCCCCCTTGTAGATAAACCCTGAACTAAGCTGAATAATCCGTCAAAAAAGGTTTAGTGGTAGGACTCCTTGCCGTATTCACTCGCACAATCGCACTCAATCCACTTGGTAACCCAGCAGGACGACTGGTCATCTCGCGAACCCCCAACACGGGGGTTCGCTCGTAGCTAATCTGTCTTTGGTTCAATGGACTAGGACCAACCGCCCCTTGAGAGACTGACATACTCATTACTTGTCTTTGGTAATCTCCGAGTTGCTTGCTCAACCATTCCGCCGTTTTATAACTCACCCCTTGTAAAAATATCTGTGTCCGACAGTTGTTGAGTGCGGCTAAAGTCTTTTCGGGAAACTGATCCAAAGATTGACACATTAGGAACACCCCAGCCTTAGCATTCCGTCCAATTGCTGTCAATTCTTCATAGTTAATATTTTT
>CAKZMA010000347.1 GCA_937127375.1 uncultured Coleofasciculus sp.
TTGACTCGGGTCGCCCTTTACTCAATGGCGCTGTTGATAACCTGGTGGGTTACGGTGGATATGGGATTAGATGGTTCGTTTTTTTAAGGGAGCACCGCCTAACCCACCCTACTGGTGGACACTCAAATCGGAATTATTTGCCCAAAATCGACTGTTGCTCAACCTCCTGTTCCCATAACACCTCTGCGGACTCTGGGACTAAACTCAACTGCACCGCACAGGCTTTTAACTCCGGTTGCCCAGAATCCGGACAAGACTCTGGATGGGTTAAGGCGTTCGCTTCTGAATTCGCTGCCCACAACGCCCCCCAATGCATCGGCACAAATACTGTCCCTGGCGCGATCGCTTTCGTTACCTGAGCCGGAAACCGACTTTTGCCCCGGCGCGATCGCACTTCCACCCAATTCCCCTCTTCAATCCCCAATTTCTGGGCATCACGGGGATGGATTTCCAAAAACGGTTGCGGATGCATTTGCTGAATTTTGGGGATACGACCCGTCCGAGTTTGGGTGTGCCAGTGACCATAAAGGCGTCCCGTTGTCAAGACTAAGGGATAATTCGGATCAGGGGGTTCTGCTAATCCCCGTGAATGATACGCCGCAAACTTTGCCCGTCCATCGGCGGTAGGGAAGCGCCAATCTGTATATAATCGTTTTGCATTAGTCGGGGCGGGTTTAGTCACCTTAGAGGTGGGCAAAACCTTATCGGTAAAACCCGCCCCTACATCCGGGTTTTCCTCCGGATGGGGCCACTGAATTGGAGCCTCCTGTAACTGCTCATAGCGAATACCTGTCATATCGCAAACCCGCCCACGGGTGAGTTGCACGAACTCCCGATGCACCGCCGCCGAATCCGCAAAGTCAAACTGTTCCGTAAACCCTAAACGCCGCCCAACTTCGGCAAAGATTTCCCAATCGGCTCTAGATTCGCCAACTCGGTTGCGGAATTGGGGACATAAGGTTACTACCCGTTCAGAATTCGTCATCGTTCCCGTTTTTTCACTCCACTGAGCCGCAGGAAGTAAAACATGAGCATAGGCGGCGGTTTCTGTAGGATAATAGGCATCTTGATACACCGTAAACGGGGACTGCCTCAACGCCGCTTTCGTGCGTTCTAAATCTGGCATACTCACCGCCGGATTTGTCGCCGCAATCCAAAGGAATTCGACTGCACCTGTCTCTAAGCCCAGGATCATATCCCAAGCCGTTAAACCCGGTTCTGGGGAAATTTGTCCCGGCTTCAGTCCCCACAATTGTTCCAATTCGGCTCGATGTTGGGGATTCTTCACCAACCGATAACCGGGGAGAATATGCGCTAATCCCCCCGCTTCTCGTCCCCCCATGGCGTTAGGTTGTCCGGTGAGGGAAAAGGGTCCAGAACCGGGTCTACCAAGGGTTCCGGTCATCAGGTGTAAGTTAATTAATGTGCGGACTTTCGCGGTTCCTTCCGAGGATTGGTTCATCCCCATCGACCACAAGGATAATACTCGTTCCGCATCTCCCCAATATCGAGCCGCCTTTTCCAGTTCATCTAACCGAATCCCACACTTACGCGCTACGAGTTCGGGGGGATAATGGCGAATGATATCGGCGTAGAGGGGAAAATCTCGCGTACAGTCATCAATAAATAGGGTGTTAATTTTTCCCCAACGCATCAGTAAATGGGCAATTCCATTCAGCAGATCTATATCCGTACCCGGTCGAATCGCTAAATGCAAATCAGCCGCTTCTGCGGTTGAGGTACGGCGGGGGTCAACCACAATCATTTTCACCTTACGGTTCTTTTTACAATGCTTGTGTAGGCGATTAAATACAATTGGGTGACATTCGGCTGTATTTGTACCAATTAAAAAGGCACAATCGGTTTGTTCTAAATCCTCATAGCAACAGGGGGGACCATCTGACCCGAAACTCTGGATATAACCTGAGACGGCGGAAGACATACAGAGGCGAGAATTGGCATCAAAATTGTTTGTACCCAGACAGCCTTTGAGTAATTTTTGGGCTATATAATAGTCTTCCGTTTGAAATTGACCGGAACCGTACATACAGATGGCTTCAGGTCCTTGGGTAAAGCGGACGGTTTGCAGGTGTACCACGATCCGATCCAGGGCTTCATCCCAACTGACTCGTCGAAAGGGCTGATCTAGGGAGTCTCGCATCATCGGATATTTGAGACGATTTTTATCTAAGGATTCGCTGATTGTCGCTCCCTTGACACAAACCTTTCCCTGGCTGGAGGGATGAGCGCGATCGCCCCGTACTCGCCAAATAGGTGTTCCTTCGCTGTCGCGATGCGTGGCTTTACCGGATTGGGCGGGTGGTGTTACCTCTAAACCACAGCCGACACCGCAATAGGGACAAAGTGTTTTTGTTGAGTTAGTCATAGATTTTTTCAGGGAACAGGGAACAGGGAACAGGGAATTAAGATTTAGAATTCATATTTTTTTGACTATCTTTGGGTTCAGGTTAAGGAAATAAAAGTGTTGATTTGGTATAAACAGCCACAAAAACTTATGGGATATGAAAAAATTACATTGGAGAAATGCTAATTTTACAGAATGGTGTGAAAATGAAGTGGGCAAACGCGATCGCATCCGAATCAGTCTTCTGGGATGTTGGGTTTCGCGATCGCATCTCAGCCAATCTATTTTCTGTAGCGTATAATTAGTTTCCTTATAATGAATCCCGGCAACGGGATTGAAACAGCGTGGTTTGGCTTCGCTCACCGCTCAATCAAATCATCAAATCCTCCCATAAATCTGTAGAGACGTTGCATGCAACGTCTCTACAAAATGATGCTTCTTCAGCAACCCCTAAATTAATATATTAATGGGTTTGTTCATCCACCAAAACCGGCACACCTTCAACTGGCAATTCGGTTTCTTCACCTTCATGATGTGTCGCAAACGATCCTTTAGGTTCTCTGAGAAAGAACAAACAGAGGAAGGTAACGATTAATGCTGTAATTCCTAAAGTTTGGAAGAAAACGCGGTTACCAAAATCACCTTCTGGGAGCAAGCTAAATAGGGTGAGATAGGCAACAGCACCAACATTACCATACGCCCCCACATTCCCGGCAATCTGACCCGTGACTCGGCGCTTGATTAACGGCACCATAGCAAAAGTAGATCCTTCACCCGCTTGGACAAAGAAGGAACAACCCATGGTGAGAATAACCGCAGCAGGTAGCCACCAACTCCCATTTACGGTACTGAACATCAGATAGCCAATTCCCATGCAACCTGTCAACACTGTCATCGTCCATTTCCGGCTTCCTAAAGTATCTGAAATTAATCCACCACCGGGGCGTGAAACTAGGTTCATAAACGCATAGCTAGCTGCAATCATTCCCGCTAATTGCCTACTCAATCCAAATGTTCCTTCAAAAAAGGCGGGAAGCATGGAAACAACGGCTAATTCTGAACCAAAGTTGACCACATACGTTAATTCCAGAAGGGCGACTTGGGAGAAGTTGTAGCGATCATCAGCAGGATAGCGTTTTTTACTGGTCATTAAATCTTGATTCACATCCCAGCATTTGTAAGCCTGGAACAGATATAACCCCAACAGCGCTAACCAGGTGATAATTAATCCGGTTTGATCTAAGAAACCAACGTTACTTAAACGCCAAGCTAAGACAGCCAGAACCCCCACCAGAGGAACATTCATCAGCATCAGGAATCCAAAGTCCCGCTTGGTGGTGACTTCTAAGCCACCATGACGCTTGGGTTTCTGATAAACTTTACCCGGAGGTGTATCTTGAACGTTTCTATAGTAAAAGACGCCATAGAGTGCAGCAATAATACCAGTGAGTGCGATCGCGAGTCGCCAGTGGATCAATCCACCCCCTGCGCCAATCGTTAATAACGCCGCAATTGTGGGTAGAGCAAACGCAGATGCAGCCGAACCAAAGTTACCCCATCCCCCATAAATTCCTTCAGCCAAGCCAATTTCTTTGGGGGGAAACCATTCCGCCACCATGCGGATACCAATCACGAAGCCTGCACCCACAATACTTAGGGCTAAACGGCTGATCACTAATTGGCTAAAGTCTTGGGCTAAGGAAAACGCCAGACAAGGAATAGCAGCATATATCAGCAACACGGAATAGGTTAACCGTGGACCAAAACGGTCGAGTAACATACCGATAATAATCCGAGCCGGTACAGTCAGCGCTACGTTACAAATCGCCAACGTCCGAATTTGTGCCGCACTCAGCCCTAAGTCTTCTTGTACGGCTGTCGCTAACGGGGCAAAGTTGAACCAAACGACAAATGAGAGAAAGAAGGCGAACCACGTTAGATGTAAGATGCGGTATCGACCGCGAAATGACCATAATTCTTGCAGCATCTTTTACTTAACCTTGTGTAAAAAATTCAGAATGGGGGCAAGTTTAATCGAGCAATTTTTTTATCCATTGAATTCGTCAATTGCTCTCAATTAACCGAAGTAATTTGTTTGCGGTTCCCCGATGTCCGCTACAAGAATCACACCCTTGCCAGAGAGGTTTCGTATATTTAAATACAAAATCTAGATGAATATGCGCTTAATGCATCATGTTTATTCTTTGAGTGCATGATTTGCCTCAAATAAACCTGTAGAGACGTTGCATGCAACGTCTCTACAATGGTGCCGAACGTCCTAATCGATGTGTCTACTGCTATATTTCAAATATTGCCGGGTTTTAGCCAGCCAAATAATTCGCCAACACTCAAATTAAAGTCTCCTATAAATTCTGGAGTGGGAAGTACCTGATCTGGCTCTTGAAAAATCCTGGGTTGTTGATTAGCAGGATAGGCAAGCACAGATTTCTCTGTCGGATCAATTAACCAACCCATCTGGCAACCTGCATTGAGACAATGGAGAATATTACTGATTACTTTCGTTTGGCTTTGGTCGATTAATGTATTCACTAGCAGGTTGGGTTTCAGCTAAGTCTAAAAACTCGGCTAGGGTTAATCCTGTTGTGGAAATTTGAACCATCGGATTAAATTCTGTACAAGATTTGGCGAATTGTTGATTGGGGATGAGGCTGAACTAAAGCCGTGATTAAATTGCTTCCTATATAAGGAATAGCACAGACAACTCCCAGGATAGACCGCCATCGTTCCCAATTCAGCAAGGCGCGTCTAGCCGGATAAATGCGCCAGAATCGATTGACTGAACACATCATAGTGTTATCAATTCCGCTGACATCATGCCACCATCCAGCAGGTAAATAAAGTGTTTCTCCGCGTTCTATAATGACCTCTTGTTTATGTTCTAGGGCTGGCTTTAATTTAGGAAATGTGTCAAAATCGGGATCATCTAAAGACACCTGACTAAAACAGCAACGCAACTTCATTCCATGACGTAAATGACCGAGAATGGGAAAGGGATAAAGATTGTAGGTTTGAGAAGGAGGAAACAAAATGATTTTTTTGACGCCATGCAGTTGAATCAAGGTGTTATCCAGGATATCGTAATGCAATCCAGAGCGATGGCTTCCTGAACCCAGGTACATTTTAAAATTGGTGACAGGTTGAGTCAAACCGAGTTTGTCGCCTAAGGTTTTCCAGGTAGAAGTTTGGGTTAGTGGGGTAGTCTTGAGGGGTGCTTTCCCCAGATAAAGATCATTCTCTTGAACTTCGCCACGGCGTAAAAGTTCGGCATAGTCTGAGAATCGCATGGTTTCTAAGGCGACGCCACTACCGACACGAGAATGTTTAGCCTCTCCACTGTTATAATTAGCCCGTTCGTAGTTCCGCACCATAAACTCGCGATCGCTAATTTTTGCACAAAGATAATCCAGCGTCCAGTCTGGTTCATTCTCCAGCAATCCGGTAATCACGACAGGTGTACCCGTTTGTTGATAGCGTTGGCGAAAGGCGTCTGGCGTGAGGGTAGATATATCGACACGCGCTACAGAGGATATCGTTGGGTTCATTAGCATATCAAACTCCTGAGAAAAGATTATCAATTGTCAGGTAAAGCACTGCAACCTCTAGCATAGGTTGGGAACATTGGAGAAACGGAAACAAAGTCTAAACAAACCGCATCTTGGCAAGGGTTGATATACCGAGTTGCAGTCTAATGTAGAACTTTCTTTTTCCCCCAATTTCCCCATCTCCCCATCTCCCCCTCACCCCATCCAAATCAATATCCCCACTGGCATTAAACATCAGAGATGGGGGCAATATCGGAGAGGACATGGAAAAACTTGACAATTTATTCAAGAAGTGACAATAATAATCAAATTTGTGATCGGTCATTGGCAAACAAGGATAGGAATCTGGACAAGGGTTCGGTATAGAAAAATACCATAAATTGCCGGAAAAATTGCCAAAAATTGATTTGGCTAGCCAGAAACGCTCAATGTCCGCTCAAATTCAACTGGTGTGAGGATGTCATGTCAAACTATATACTGCCCCTGTTAACCACGCTAACCCGACAGGTTAAAGCCAATTTCGTGAACAAGACGCATCAGACGGAGGCGGTACAGGAACGGTTTCTGCTGAAGCTGTTGCGACGGTATGGTAACACCGAACTAGGGCGGAAATGGGGGTTGAGAGAGATTAGAACCATCGACCAATTTCGCGATCGCGTCCCGGTTCTGCCCTATAGTAGTTATGAACCCTACACGGAACGTATTTTCCAGGGTGAGTCGAATATCTTAACCCCTGATCCCGTTGTCTATCTTAATCTCACCAGTGGTTCCACGGGTTCAAAGAAGCTGATTCCTGTTACCAAGCGGTTTCAGACTTCCCTAAGAGGGGCGAATTTAACCAGTATGGGGTTCTTGGCTGATGCGCTGAAAACTCGCCAGCGTCAGTTTGGTAAACTATTGATTACCAACTCCGTGCAACCCCTGGGACAGACGCCAGGAGGGATTCGGTACGGTTATGCCAGTGTGGGTGTGCTGCGGATGGGAAAGTTTCTCTACCAACAACTGTTTGCCCATCCCTTTGAAACCCTGAAACCGGGGGATAGCCTAGCCCGCCATTATGTTTGCTTACTCTTTGCGCTACGCGATCGCACCATGCGGGGGATGATTGCTAATTTTCCCATGCTTCTGCTGCGGACGGCAAGTTATTTGGAAACCTACGCCGAAGATTTAATCCGGGATTTAGAAAAAGGGACAATAGCCAATTGGCTGGACTTAGAATCAGGGATTCGGTCCCAATTAGAGGATCAATGGTCAGCTTATCCCCAACGGGCGCGGGAACTACGAGATATTTTACACCAAGAGGGACGCTTAACGCCGAAACGAGTTTGGTCGGATTTATCCTTTGTCGCCACCGCACGCGGCGGTACATCGGATTTTTACTTTCAGCGCTTTCCAGATTATTTTGAGGATACACCTGTATTTGGCGCGGTTTATTCCTCAGCAGAAGCCACATTTAGTATCTACCCGGATGTAGATACTGATGGGAGTATTTTGGCAATAGAAAGCGGCTTCTTTGAATTTGTTCCCGAAGATCAATGGGACGCTGAACATCCGAAAACCCTCCTGGCGACTGAGGTTAAGGTAGGGGAAAAGTATCGCCTCTTAACCACCAATTATAGTGGGTTTTATCGCTACGATATTGGCGACGTAATCGAAGTTGTGGGATTTTACAATAAGACGCCCTTAATTGTGTTTCGGTATCGTCGCGGCGGAACCATGTCGGCGACAGCAGAGAAGACAACGGAACACCAGGCGACTCAGGTGATGCAAGTCTTACAACAAGAATTTGGTTTACCGTTAGAAGATTTTTGTGTCACGTTATCGGAGAGTATTGTCACCGCCCATTATTTGCTCAATATTGAGTTAGCGCCGGGTCAACGTTTGGACAATCCCCAAGCTTTCTTGGCTAGTTTTGACCGTAAACTGCAAGACGCGAATACGTCTTATGCTGTAAAGCGACCTGATAATTATATCCCCGCACCTCGCCTACGAATATTAGCACCGGGTAGCTTTGCTATTTTGCGTCAGCGTCAATTAGAACGCGGCGTTCCCGATTCTCAGTTAAAGTTTCCTCATATTAGCAATGATCGGCAATTTTTGGCAGGGTTAGAAGTGTTAGCGGAAATCAGATTACCAGAAGGAGATTAAAAAATTGTGTAGGGGCGGGTTTTACTATTATCTTTTCGCTTGCACCCAGATGTAAATAAACCCGCCCCGACTTAGGGTTATAGACTTCCCGTGAAAGGATAGGAAGATAAGGGAACAAACAAATAATCAATGACCAATGACTAATGACTAAACACTATTGGAAATCTGCTATTCTAACAATTTTGTTAGGGAATCAAATTATCGGAATGGCTGCGGTTCGGGCGACAGAAAACCCAAAACGCACGGCTTGCCAAACCAAGGATGAATTGGCTTGTGCTGATGTCGTCATCACGCCGGATTCGCGTTTTTTGGACGAATTAGTCACCCATTACATTAACCGTATTCCTCTGGAAACTGCGCCACCTGACTTAACTGTAACCGAAGCCGAACAAGTCCGCGATCGCTTCATAGAAAGACTCACTCCTATTTTAGGACAAAGTATCGGATATAAAGCCGGACTTACGAATAAAACCGCGCAAGAACGGTTTAATGTCTCTCATCCATTACGTGGGATTCTCTTAGAACAAATGCTGCTACCCAGTGGGTCAATTGTCCCCGCCAATTTTGGCGCACGTCCCCTGTTTGAAGGAGATTTAATCGTCAGAGTCGCAAGTGAGGCGATTAATGACGCCACAACTCGCCAAGAGGTTTTAGCCGCCTTAGATGCCGTCATTCCCTTTATTGAACTGCCGGATTTAGTCTATGACTCTGGGGTAAAATTAGACGCCGCTGACCTAATAGCAATTAATGTGGGGGCGCGTTTAGGAATTGTGGGCGAACCCATTCCCCTGGCGGCTACTCCAGAATGGCAAGAACGGTTAGGTAAAATTCAAATAGTGATTTTAGATGAAACCGGAAAGGAATTAGCCACAGGCACAAGTAATGCATTATTAGAACACCCCTTAGACGTAGTTTTATGGTTGCGAGATGATTTGCAATCCGTAGGAAAGCGACTGAAACCAGGCGATTTATTATCCTTAGGAACAATAACCCCATTAATGCCCGTAGAATCAGGAAAAACCATTCGCGCCCAATATTTCGGTTTAACGGAACAGGAGGCTGTTGAACTATCCGTAACTTTTGAATAAAACCGATTCGTAGTTGCGCTTATCGTTGCGCTTGTAGTTGCGCTTTAGCGCCCTAAACGTTAAAACACCAACCATAAACACTCAAATCATATTATATCCTCACAATTGCTCCTAATTGCAATACTGTAAAAGCCATCATTTCAGAAATTTTTATTCAGGGATATTTAACCGAACATGATATCAGTGCCATTTTACTTCAGTATCAGGACGCACGGAGCGTGCACCCCCACGGGAAATGTAGGTTAAACCTTGATAAAATAGTCAAATCTATTTTTATCTACCGACTGAATCTACTAACTACCTATGGTTTCTTCAATTGATCCCAAATTAGCCATTCAAACCTCAAAATCAACCCAACTCCCCCAACCGCCAACCTTTACCTCAAAAGAAGCGGAACGCCTGCACCGCCAACAACACTTAGCCGCCGCCTTCCGTCTATTTGCCCGCTACGGGTTTGATGAAGGAATTGCTGGACATATCACAGTGCGTGACCCCGAATTCACCGATCATTTCTGGGTCAATCCCTTCGGCATGTACTTTGGTCATATTCGGGTTTCTGATTTAATATTAGTCAACCATAACGGTGAAATTGTCAAGGGGGACAAACCTGTCAACGCCGCCGCCTTTGCGATTCACGCCCAAATTCACCAGGCTCAACCTGATGTTATCGCCGCCGCCCATGCTCATTCTCTCTATGGTAAAAGTTGGTCTACGCTGAAACGTCCCCTTGACCCCATCACTCAGGATGCTTGTGCCTTCTATGAGGATCATGCCCTGTTTGAGGACTATACGGGTGTTGTTTTGGATACATACGAAGGTGAACGTCTGGCGGAAAGATTAGGCAAGAAGAAAGCGATTATTCTGTGTAATCATGGTTTATTAACGGTGGGACATTCAGTCGATGAAGCCGCCTGGTGGTTTATCGCCATGGATAGATGCTGTCAAGCGCAATTAATGGCGGAAGCGGTGGGTAAACCTAAGTTGATTAATCCAGATACGGCAAAGTTGACCCATAGCCAAGTGGGTTCTCATTCTTTGGGTTGGTTTAGCTTTCAACCCCTTTATGAGATGATGATTAAACAAGAACCCGATTTATTGGATTAATAAGGAAATCCGGCGGAGGAACAGAGGAATGTGTAGAGACGTGCTTTTGAAGCGTCTGGCTTTACTGCTTGGCATTTTCCCCCTCATCCCCTAACCCCTTCTCCTACACCTGTCAGCCTCTTGCTCCCCTCTCCCAAGCTTGGGAGAGGGGCTGGGGGTGAGGGCTGGCGTGGGAGAGGGGCGCAAAGCTTGCGCCCGATTTAATCGTCAAATCTATTCCACAATTTTAGCTGTGTCATGCCGCAATTTTGGGCAAAAATTAAAAGTTAGTCAGGGCGGGTTTTGCATAAAACTTATTAGCAATGGCGACATGAAATTTCCTAAACCCGCCCCTACAAA
>CAKZMA010000348.1 GCA_937127375.1 uncultured Coleofasciculus sp.
TCATTCGTCCTTCGTCATTTGTTGCAGATGACTCTTACTCTATAGGGGCGGGTTTAGAGATATCAGGGTGAAAACCTTCCCGTTAGTGGTAAAACCCGCCCCTACAACTGTCATAATTTTTCCCATCTCCCCCATCTTCCTCATCTCCTCTACACAACAGGTAGAGTAAAGTAAAATGTACTTCCCTGACCTAATTCTGACTCAACCCAAATTTTTCCGCCGTGACGTTCCACTATTTTTTGACAAATAGCTAACCCAATCCCTGTACCTGGATACTCTTCTCGGTAATGTAGGCGTTGAAAAATGGCGAAAATGCGATCACTATAGCTGGGATCAATGCCAATCCCATTATCTTGAATGGAAATCTGCCAAAAATCATCCTGACAGTCAGCCTTAATATCAATTTGTGGCGGCTGTTCGCGGCGAAATTTAATCGCGTTGGCAATTAAATTCTGCAAGACTTGCCTAATTTGTAAGGGATTTGCTTGCACAATGGGCAGCAGCGTGGTATTTATAATTGCGTGATTTTCTTCAATCGCTGGACTTAAATCCGTTAACGTCTGCTGAATAATTTCACCTAAATCAGTTGGTTCTAAAATGAGTTCATTGCGGCTGACTCGTGAATAGGTCAATAAATCCGTAATTAACGCCTGCATCCGGATAACGCTATCGGTAATGTAGTTGATATATTTATCCGCCCGTTCATCCAATTGACCCTGATAGCGTTTCACCAATAAATCACTATAACTCCTAATTTTCCGCAGGGGTTCTCGCAAATCGTGGGAGGCGACGTAGGCAAATTGTTCTAATTCTTGGTTAGAACGTTGAAGCTGTTGATTCAATTGCTGGAGTTCTTCCTCAGCCTGCTTACGTTCTGTCTGATCTTGCACCAGAGATAGAATAGAAACGACAGCGTTTGATTCATCAAACAACACAGAGTTATACCACTGGCAATATAATACATTGCCATCCTTAGTTAGATTACGGTTCTCAATAATCTCAGGTGGCGATTCTGGATTCAATAGGTTTAAAGCTTTCTGATGGACAAAATCTAGGTCATTCGGGTAAACAAATTGCCAATCATTCAACTGTTTGCCCAGAACCTCCTCCGCCTTCCAGCCAAAAATACGCTCGGCTTGTTTTGACCAACCCTGGACACGAAACTGACTATCCCACTCTATCACTCCCAAGGGGGAATTTTCGACATGAAATCGTAATTGTTTATGGGCATTTTCTAACTCAGCCGTTCGCTGTTTTACCCGCTGTTCTAAGTCTTCATTGGTTTGACGCAGGACATCCTCAACCCGTTTATAGTCAGTAATATCTTCAGCGATACCGAGAAACAGTTTTGGTAATCCTGCAACCGTTCGAGAAAAAACCGTCTCTCGACTCCGCAGCCAGCGCCATTCTCCATTAGCATGTTTCATCCGATACTCAAGCGTGAGATGATCATCCTCGGTAAGCGTCGTCAAGTGCTTTTGATGTTCTAGAATGTGAGGAATATCCTCTGGATTTACCAGATGAGACATAAAATTTGTACCGATATCTTGAATATCTTGGGGTGTATACCCTAACAGTTCAACCGTAGAACGATTGGCATAAACATTGCGTTGTTCTATCACATCATAGAGGTACAAGATACCGGGTACTGTATCCGCGATGCGTTGACTAAAGTGCTGACTGTCGCGCAAGGATTGTTCGGCTTGTTTCCGAATACTAATATCACTACCAATTCCCAAAAATCCGACAATGTGGTTATCGGAGTTATATAAAGCGGTAATCGAGAGTAAAACCGGAAAGCGACTCCCATCGTGGCGAATATAAGTCCATTCTCGTTCATCAATTTCTCCCCGACGAGCTTTGGTGATAAATGTCTCAAATCCAGGTTGAATCGGAGTATTAAGTTCTTGGCAAAGTTCGCGCGATCGCTCTACAATTTCTTCAGGGTCATGAAACAGAGCAGGTGTGGTTTTACTAACAACGTCTGACGCCGAATAACCGAGCCATTTCTCAGCGGCTCGATTAAAGGTAGAAATCGTACCATCAACAGTAGTGGAGATAATCGTATAATTGGCACTATCTAAAATCGCTTGATTTAAAGTCGCCAATTCCCGCAGCGCCTTTTCTGCCTGTTTACGCTCTGTGATATCCTGACCTGTAGCAATTACATATTCTACAGCCCCCTGTTCATTCAAACAAACCGTATCCATCCACGCAATCCAGCGCCAGTCTCCATCCCGTGTCACCCAGCAGCTTTCACAGGGTTGGGGGAAATTATCGGGGATTAAGTTATCAAAAATGGCTTTAATTGAGGCTACATCTTCCGGTAAGATTAATAAATCCCAAGCATATTTACCTTGAACTTCCTGGCGCAAATAACCCGTTAACTGTTCACAGGCGTGATTGAAATAAACAATTCGTCCTTGAGCATCCAGAACAATAACCAACGCGCCGATTAAATCCAACAGCGCTGCGGTTAAGTCGGGTTCTTCCTTGAGGGCGTTAAGCGGAAGGGATTCGGGGGTGAGTAATGGTTGACTCATGAACATCCTTAGGCAAAAGCGGGATTAGCGTGACGGCTATACTAAAGTATTCCCGTTTCGCTTAGGGGATGTATCATATTGGGGTTAATTGGGGATTGGGGACATGTAGAGACGTGCCATTTTAATCTGTAGGGGCGGGTTTGACTATTATCGTTTCTTCCCTCACCCATATGCAACTAAACCCGCCCCTCACATCTTGCACCTATAGCTGTCTTCCCGCCTTGGGTTTAAACCCAAGGAACAATTTGATGAATTAACCTTACGTCCAGAAACTGTAGGGGCGCAAAGCTTTGCGCCCGATTCAATGGTAAAATCTATTCCACAATTTTAGCTGTGTAACGCCGCCATCGTGAGGAGAGTGAAGCGTAACGCAGCTTTGTTCAAGGCTGATTCTGGCTCTTGACTTCTCCTCGGATTTTCAACCTCAGTCATTTTTCCATAGCGTTAACAGAAACGCCAGATTTTGTTCCGCCTTTAAAGCGTGGGGCGCATTCGCCTCCATTGAAATAAAAACGCCCGGTTCTAATTGAATCTCCTTACCCTCCAAAGTAAAGAGCCCCTTTCCTTCAATCACATTAATTGTGGCGTTACGAGGTGACGTATGTTCAGAAATACTCGTGTCCGCCGCTAGACAGAACAACGTGTGGTCACACTGGTCATCTTTATGAATAACTTTACTCACCACACCTCCTTCAGGATATTCTATGCGATCGCGCAGTTGCAATGAAAACGATGATTGGCTGGGAATTTGACTGGTCATGATGAATTTCTCCTATGGCACAATTTAAATAAGATATCCTATATTAGCGAGAATAAAGGGCGACCCGATAAAATTTAATGAATTTGAATTGTTAATTTAGGTGAGCAGGTCACCCCGACACATCTATCCTTGGTATTATTGATATTTGTTTCTGGCGGGGGTAACGAATGCGCGAAGCCTTCTGGGGAAATATGCAAACATCTTTGAGTTAACTTTATATCGAATACTTATGGTTGATCCTATTCAGCGATACTTTTCTTTGCTTCTAACGCTTGGTAGATTCCTGCTGGTATTACTCCTATTCCAAGCCACCTTCCTGACTCCGCCAGCCGTTGCTGTACTGCGACAACACCAAGACGCGCCGGGAATCATGCGCTATCACTCCCAGGAGTCGTTGAAAGATAAATCAGGACGAACTTGGCAGGTGGTTCTATTCAAAAAAATAATACCAGGTCAGTCAACGCGCCTGAATCTGCGGTTAGTCGGCTTTCCGGCTATGGCTGAGTTTACCCATCCCCAATTGCTGGAAATTGCCACAGCAGGGGGGAAACTGCTCACCGCCCCTGATGTATTTGCTCAAGCCGCGCCTGCGCCTAATGTTGGTCAGTATGATGTTACCGATGTCTTTGCCAAATTACAAGCTGATGAATCTCTGATCCTTTCCATATCCCTCAATCATGGACAACCCCTCTCCTTAACTATTCCCAAATCTCTAGTTATCGAGTGGCAATTATTGATCACAGAAATCGAGACAGATCCCCCTGACTTTTCACGTCATCTAGAAAAATCAATATCAAACCTAATCCCCCAGCCCCCTTCCCTTTTAGATCCCCCTCTTCCCTTCAAAAGGGGGAGAGTTAAAAGCCTCTCTCCTTGTAGGAGAGAGGTTTGGAGAGAGGTTTTTCAGATCCCGACCAAAAGTAAGACAGATCCCCGACTTCTTCAAGAAGTCGGGGATCTTGCTTAAGGCTGCACTTCATCAACCACCAAATCTGCTGTAAGTAGAATGTTCTGTAGTAGATTAACATCAAGGAATCCAAACTTGTGCCTGTCCCCTATTTTCTAGTCATCGTATGAACGCCATCCCAATAATCGGGAGGAGGATTATTCTGATAATGTTTAGCCCGTTCAATATGAATCAAAACTGGCTTATCATTAGGTTCAAGTTGATAGGCTTGTTCAAAATAAACAATTGCCTTCGAGAAGTCGCGACTTATGTATGCCTGACGCCCTTTAGCATACAGAGCTAAAAATTTGTGGGTTTTATCATTAAGAGGGGTATCGATATCTTGAATCAAATGATAAATGCTGACCGCTTGGTTTTTCCCCTTCACGCGGATTTTATCGAGTTCCCGCACCCACACATTATGGCGACAGAGGTTATAGGTATATTCACTAATGATAATATCGCAACCGTACTCTTTCGTAATACTTTCCAGGCGGGCGCTGAGGTTCACGCCATCGCCGATAACCGTGTAGTCCATGCGTTTGTGGGAACCAATATTACCCGACACCACTTCTCCCGAACTAATTCCAATCCCAATATGAATTAAAGGTTGACGATTTCGCATCCGAGGTTCATTAAACTTGGCTAAACGCCAACGCATATCTAAGGCGGATTGAACCGCCATCCAGCCATGATTTTCTTTTAACGCCAAGGGAGCGCCAAAAACTGCCATCAGTGCATCACCAATAAATTTATCTAAGGTTCCTTTATGCTCAAATACCGATTCGACCATTGTTTCAAAGTATTTATTCAGTAGCGATACAACTTCCGACGCTCCCAAATTTTCGGTTAAAGTCGTATACCCCCGAATATCTGAAAATAAAATAGTGACATCCTTTTTACTCCCCTGCATCAGCGCATCTTCACCTAAGGCTAAGACTTCATCCGCCACCTCTGGAGTCATGTAGCGATACATGGTTGTTTTCAGCCGCTTTTCTCGACTAATATCTTCTAATACAACCAGACCCCCTCGCACCATTCCTTGGGGATTGGTTAGCGGATTAACTGTTAAATTAATACTCCGCTCAATCGGTTGAATTTGCTGTTTAGACAGGTAACCTAAATATCCAGAATTATCATCATCTTCATTCCACAAACTATAGGTTTTTGGGTCATCGCTTTTAGGAATAGCTAGGAGATAAAGATGAGTATCATCATGGGATTGGCAATAGGGGGGAGTATTCGGTATTTCTATGTCTTCCAGGGGACATTGAAACAGACCGACCATTAAATTTTGTTCGGGAAGGTAATGCTTCGCCCCCGTAGTTAGGCTGTCTTGTAACCGGAATTGGAGATGTTCAATGGGTACAACCTCCCAGACGTAGCGATTGGTAAGTTTTTCCTCCCACAACTGACGGTTGCGATTGTCGAGTTGTTGTAAGGGACATCCCAGTAATCCTAGCGCCGCATCATTAATTGTCACAATTCGTCCCTGCATATCGGTAGAAATAACCGCATCAGAAAGGCTTTGCAGGATATCTTTTTGATATTGCTTTTCGAGCAGAACATTTTCAAAAAGTTTGGCATTCTCTAGGGCAATTCCAGCTTGAATATTAAATGCCCGCATAAACTCTTCATCGGAGGTGGTGAAGCTACCTTGATTCTTGTTGATCAATTGAGTCACACCAATTAATTCGCCACCCGAGTTAAAGACAGGCATACAGAGAATATTACGGGTGACATAGCCTGTTTTTTTGTCCGTCGTTGGATCAAAGCGAGGATCTTTATAGGCATCGGCAATATTCAACGGTTGACCCGTAGACGCCACATAACCTGCAATTCCTCGATTGGCTGAGATCCGGATTTCCATCATCTCTTTGCCATCAGCCGTCGCCACCTTACTCCACAGTTCCCCATCATCTTTACTTAGCATAAATAACGTGGAGCGGTCTGCTTTCATTAACTCCCGCGCTTGATCCATGACTAGACGCAGTGTAGCTTCTAGGTCTAAACTTTGACCCAGGTACTGAGTTGCCTTCAGGAGGGCGGCTGCACCACGTTGGTTACGGGCTGCCATGTAGAACGATTGGCAGGTTTCTAGGATAATGCCAATCGAGGCGGCAAAGTCACGGAAGCGCTGTTCATCTTCTTCGTCAAACGGTACACCCCCAGCTTTATTCAACAACTGCACGACAGCGACAATCTTTTTATTGCTACTGACAATGGGCATACACAAGAGTGAATTGGTATGATAGCCCGGAGATTCGTCAACTTCAGGATTAAACAGGGGATGGTTATAGGCTTTGGTGATATTGAGTGATTCGCCCGTCGTCGCCACATGACCCGCTAAACCCACATTTAGGGGAATGCGAACCTCCTTGGCGGCGTTGTCCTCACCAGAGGGAATTTTTGCCCAAAGCTGGTCTTTGTCACCATCAACGAGGAAGATAGTAGTACGCTCAGCTTGTAGGAGTTGACCGATTTTTAGGGTAAATGCCTCCATCACCTGCTCCAGCATGGTTTCCAGCGCTTCATGGTTAATCATTTCCAGCGCCCGCAGAAATTGCTGAAATTCAGCGGTGATGAAGTCCAGTAAGCAGATAAATTCGGGAAGGGATAGGTCTTTAACTCGATGAGTTAAAACGCTCGTGCGATTGAGTTGGGTTAACTGGGTCAATGTAGCAAGAACGCTACCGGCATTAGACAGTGTCATAGTATTCGCTGTTGAACAGCTACTTTTTGCTCTGGCTGTCAGACGCACGCTCATGCACGTCTGGTTGACTGTTTCAGTCGGGCGATTTAAAACAAATAAGCGCAGCGATATCGGTGAACGTTGAAAAACGCTTCCGTTTTCAGTTAGTTTAGACCAATCTCAATTTTAGATACATTTATCTGTCTGAGTTGTTATTTGTTTTATATCCTTTGTCATTCACTCTTACCTCTATTGTCTCATCTTTCTGCCCTCGCCCCATGACCAGACGGACTTCTGCTGGCTGAGTTGAGGATTGCCCTTAAATCATTCTGCATCCAGTTATAGCCTTACTAAGGCAGGTTAGGACATTTTCTACTGTTGCCTGTTGCCTGTTGCCTGTTCCCCGTTCCCTGTTGCCTGTTCCCCGTTCCCTGTTCCCCGTTCCCTGTTCCCCGTTCCCTGTTCCCTGACCAATGACCACTGACGACTGGCTATGAAAAAATACCCAAGTAATATCTTGCTTCAGGTTGTCATCGCGATCTGGTGGCTTCCTGCTCAAAACCCGTCGAGAAGTCAAAGATACACCTGAAGCAAGTCTCATTCATCTCTATTGGGCGAATTGTCGGGGAAAAGGTGGAGCAATAAACGGCACACTATAATCGTTGATTGGTGTTGAGATACATGGATTCCTTGCCGATAATGCAGTAACATAAAACCCATGGGGGATCATCTCTCAATGTCATGTAACTACGAGAGGGAATAGCGTGTCTCACACTATTGTTACCGAAACCTGCGAAGGGGTTGCAGATTGCGTCGATGCTTGTCCAGTTGCTTGCATTCACCCTGGTCCGGGCAAAAATGTCAAGGGGACAGACTGGTATTGGATTGATTTCGATACCTGCATCGATTGTGGTATATGTTTACAGGTATGTCCTGTAGAAGGCGCGATCGTTCCGGAAGAGCGACCGGAGTTACAAAAAACGCCCCAATAAATTAGGGCTTGCTGAATAAGTCT
>CAKZMA010000349.1 GCA_937127375.1 uncultured Coleofasciculus sp.
GGATCTTGCTTAAGGCTGTACTTCATCAACCACCAAATCTGCTGTAAGCTGAAATGACGATATTCAAAATCTCATACGGAAAAGCCTTGCTGCGATCGCAATGGATAAAAATCAAGATGTTGAAACAAGTTCAGCAATCATCTCTTCAGACATAGACTGCTTGAAATCTAAAATCTCAATCAGCACGAGCTGGTCATTAAGTGAGTAGTGAAGGATTATCCGTCCTTCATCTTCTGCATAGGCGATCGCATCCTCTGACAGCTCAATCAAAAGTGCATCTACATCTTTGCTGTATCTAATTTTTTTCATAACGGCTCCTCCTGCCTGGATACAATGTAATCACTAACATGAATGCCTCATATTCTCGATAAACAACTCGTAACACTAAGTTTTCGTCTAAGTTTTTTTGTGCTGTGATTTTTTCTCCTTCTCCTAATTCTCGTCTATCCGGAGACTGGATAGTGTCAATAACAAAGTCCTGATGAATCACAATTCCTCGTTGACTTAACAAGTCAAGTTTGAACAGAGCATGATCACTGAACCGGAGTTCTTTTAACATAGATTTAATCCGATAATTCAACTCCCAAGGCTTCAAAGGCGTTCAGAAGCACCTATAAAAAGAACCAGCGGTTCATACTTTTTGCCAGATTTTTCCCATTTCTTGCCTTGCTCTGCCTTTTCTTTGATTTTCCGATAAATTGGATGGTCTTTAGCACATTTTGGTACATTTGGGGCTGGAAAGGATGAAGAGACAGAATTTCCTTGTTCTATCCCTTCAATTGTCACAATTACATTTGCATTGTCAGTTTCTCTAAGACATAAAGTTGAATTGAAGTTACCCGATTTAAGCTCAGCTAAAAAGGTTTTCCATTTATCTGTCTTAAGTAACTGTCTCCAGGAATTGTTTGGCGGTACTTGTACATCTTTGCTAGTATCAGCAGGCTTAAGTCTGATTCTTAGGTGTTGTGAATCAGCAACCTTTCCTTTGGATAATTCTTCTCTCACCCAAGAAGGAAAACGTATTATATCAGTTTCTTGTTGCTGGTTACGAGGGGTAATATATGCAACTTCTACCCAAAAAGGCTCGCAGTTATCAGGCTGCAAGAAAATATCAGGGACTGCTTCTTGCTCTCCCTCAGGCTGAATTAGAGATGAAACTTCTGAGTTTGAGTCGTATTGCTTATAAGGCCTTGAAATAACCGCATAAGCTGTTGCATGTAGCACCATGAGTTCCCATAAGTGAGATTTCGTCTGTTTCTGTTCACCTGTAAGATCTTCTCGAAGTTTATTTAAGTTTGTGCCGAGCCACGTCTCACACTGAGACAGTAAATATTCTGCTTGAGGTTCGCTAATCACTCGTTCAAATATGTGGGTTTCTAGAGTTAGATGAGAGCCAAGAACCTATATTCTAGCAAATCCGTCTTATGCCATTAATTGTGTCCACCTACTTAGAAGACACCTACCTCTTACCTTTATCTGATGAAGTCGCCGTTGATGACATGGAAATTCGTATTGGCGATCGCACGATTAAAAGTAACATGATGATACTGATTTAAGGCTGGTGGGCAATGCCCACCCTACGGGATATCAAGGGTTTCGACAATTTCGACTTTAGACTAATTAGAGCCAATCATCCCTGGGCGATCGCACTTCTTTTGATAACCACTATGCACTATAGCAATCCTAAATTGATTGTGGCAATTTTCAAAACTGAAACCCTTGCTATACCTTGATTTCAAGCCGTCTACTTGTTGCATCCTATTTAGGATTGCTATAGATACCCCTTGGCTTTTTCTTTCTGCTTCGCTACTGTTATGCTTCCCTTGATGTCATTTCGGCTCAATTTGTCAAGTTCTGATAACTTAAACGATTCTTTCCTCCAGAACAGTTTAAATTTTTCAATCAGAGTCTCGTCTCAACAAAACGTCATAATTGCTCATTTTTTACCTCTTTTTGGGAAAAAGCTACGAATTTTCAGGGGTTACAGCAATTGTGAGAAAAGTGTGCGGTTTTCAGGTATACTATCTATGGTGGGTTTTTTGTGGACAAAACTAATTCAGACACAGCTAAACCCCTTGAAGCTTCGTCAAAACTTTGTATAATTACTGGTTTTTGTCTTACGCTCAACATCCCCTTGGACGCATGTATTTTGTTAAAGTTACAATAAAAATTATGACTAAGTATTGACAAAAACATATAAGTGATTAAGTATACCACCCGTTGATATTAATCCAGAGGAAACACCGGGTTTACCTCACCCATTAAATGGTAAATACGATTGCGCTTTAAGCCTTGATGATATTGATTTCATCTCGCCGATTATTTCAGTGGTTGAAGTTAAAAAAAGTAGTCTATCTGATGGGTTAGGGCAATGTGTCGCGGAAATGTATGCCACTCTCAAGAAGTTTCAGCAAGATCAAGTCTACGGCATTATCACAGATGGGGAAGTCTGGTCTTTTTTATTGCTAGAAAACTTGACACTCTCGGTTAATGAAAATAATTATTACATTAGCAAGGTTGCCGATATTGTTGATCGGATTGGTTATATCGCCGAAAAATTTAAGAAATAAGCATTCCCTCGAACCAAGCCAATCAAATGGTCAATTGTCGGGGCGGGTTTAGGTTTAGGGACTAAAGCTAATGAAGAACCGATAAATGAGCAACAAAACCCGCCCTTGTTTAAAAGCCTAAAGAAAAATCCCACGTAAACTAATAAAGATAATCGCCCCTAAACTAGCGGCTGCGGGTAGCGTAATCAACCAAGCCAGAGCAATCGATTTAAGGGTTTGAAAGCGAACCGTGCGCCAATTCTGAATCAATCCAATACCCACAATACCACCCACTAAAGCATGAGACGTTGAAACCGGAAAACCAAAGCGGGAGGCGAGTAAAACAGTTGTCGCTGTGGCAATTTCGGCACAAAATCCACTACTGGGTTGCAACGGGATAATATTTTCCCCAACCGTAGTAATCACCTTTTTGCCCCAAACAGCTAACCCTGCAACGATACCAGCACCACCAATGATCAGAATCCACAACGGAATATTAAATGCGGTGAGTGGAACCGTACCCGTGGCAATGATATACGCGATCGCAGCTAAGGGAGCGATCGCATTCCCGACATCGTTGGAACCATGAGCAAATGCCACAAAGCAAGCACTGAGAACTTGAAACCGCGCCAGTTGTTGCTCAATCGCTGAGGGAAAGGGAGACACAGCATTAGGGGGTGGGACAATATTCGCTTCAATTTCCGCTTTCCCAGTTTCCCCGTTATGAATACCTTTTTTTCTCGATTCTTCAGTATTAACAGGTAGAATTAAGGGGCTACGTTCCAACTGACGCCAACTAATCAGACTCAGGACAATAGCCGCAACCGAAACCGTAATAATCGGTAAATCATGGGTAGGAATTGGCAAGGCATAAAAGAAAGGACGATTAAATAAACTTGGCATCACAATCGCGCCAAAGATACTCAAAAGAATCGCACTTAGCCAAGGAATCCATTCCCGTAACTGAACCATTGGATTTGTGCGCCTTAAAATTGAGGTATTAATAATACTGTAAAATCCGGCGGCTAAAATACCACTAACAACAGGTGTAATAATCCAGGTTAACGAAATACGACCCAAGGTTCCCCAATCTACCGCCTGCACCCCAATCGCCACCCAACAAAATCCTGCGATCGCGCCAATTACAGCATGAGATGATGCCACAGGTAATCCCAGACTGGTGGCAATTTGTAACCATAAACCACAAGCGAGTAATACAGACATCATTCCTACTAATAACACCTGGGGCGTTTGGGCAAATAACGTCGGATCAATCACTCGCGTGGCTAACGTTGTCGCCACCCCTTGACCAAATAAAACCGCACCCGTAAACTCCAAAATCCCTGCAATAATTAGCGCTTGCCGTAGCGTAACCGCTTTTGAGCCAACTGACGTTCCCATGGAATTCGCCACATCATTAGCGCCTAGATTCCAAGCGACATAGAAGGCAAGAATGGCAGTTAAACTAAGTTGAATTAGAGCTATTGAAATCACTCGTTATCCCTTATTTGTGATAATTTCCTGCACGGCTTGCCGATGGTAGTTATAGGATGGCTGGGAAAAACAAGCAAAAATCACTTGCTCGATGGTTCTATTTCCTTCCAAAACCTGCTTAACTGTACCTACAGCTATTCTGGCAGCTCGTTCCGGCGGAAACCCATACGCGCCCGTACTAATTGCTGGAAAGGCAATACTACGAATATTATTTTGCTCAGCTAATTCCAAACTCCGGTAATAACAACTCGCTAACAAAGCATCCTCGCCATGATTACCATCCCGCCAAACAGGTCCCACGGTATGAATCACCCAATCGGCTGGTAGATTGTAACCCTGAGTAATTTTGGCATCACCTGTTTCACAGCCATTCAACCCTCGACATTCTGCCAACAAACCGGGTCCAGCCGCCCGATGAATCGCCCCATCCACACCACCGCCACCTAGCAGAGAGGTGTTTGCCGCATTGACAATCGCATCGACGCTTAACTGAGTGATATCCCCTTCAACGAAATTTATTTTACCTGTTATCATGACTATTATCCTCCTGAGAAATAATACTGTTTCATTGGATTCATCACAGATCACCGATAGGTAAGCTCAGCAGTAGGGGGAACAGTTTTGGTGGTGTTGTAATAGGCGCGATCGCGTCTGGGTTAAGATCTGTAGAAAACCAAGACTCAGTAGACTCAGCCGATAAATGATACCATTAGCTACTCAACCTTCCCATAGATCTTCCTCTGGAACCGTCTACCTTATGACTTATTTCTGGGAGGATTCTTCAAGATTGAACTGACGCTCTAGCATAGTATGTTACCCACACCCTTACCATCTCAATCAAGAATGGATCAGCGCTGGCACAAATTCACGGAAATATTACAACGCCTGCATCAAGAAGGCATATACATTCATTCTGAACAATTAGCAGAATTTCTGTTGGCACATGGATTGCCCGTTGATTTGTGCTATGTCCCAGAACATTTGCACTCTAAAGCCATTCCAATCAATCAAAACTATCAGGGCGATATGGTATCCCTAGCTGAACAACCCGAACCCGATTGGGATTATTCCTGGATGAACGAAGTCCAAACGCCCATCGTCAAAAATAATCCCTGCTATAAAATTTAAGGAAAAAATAGCGATAGCTCCTCACATTTCCTGTGTCCAAATTCTCTAAAATTATAATTCAAGTCCGCTCAATTCCTCTGCTACCTGGAGCGGTATCCTCTGCGTACTCTGCGTTAAAAAAATATAATTCATACCACTGGACTTGATCTGACCGGGTAATCCTCAATTCACTTTCGCTTAACTCCTGACCCCTTACGACTACCTTTTCCCTTCCCTTTAGGTTGCTTTGATTCTGATGTCGGCGCAATCATTGGCACCGTAAAGTGAAACTGACAACCTTGGTCTTTACCCGCCGAGTCTGCCCAAATTTTACCGCCCCACCCATTGACAATTTGACGGCAAATTGCTAAACCCAAGCCTGTGCCACCTGTAGTCCGTCGCAGCGCCCCTTCTTCTTGATAAAAGCGATCAAAGACATCCTCTAGGCGATTCGGTTCAATCCCTCGCCCGGTATCGGCGACAGTCACTTTTAACATCGAATTACCATTGGTTTGAATCCCAATAGTAATTTCTCCTTGGGAGGAGGTAAATTTGCAGGCGTTGTCTAGGAGTTTGGCAAGGGTTTCTACCAGCCACTCACCATCGGCTTGGACTAAAGGCAGATCTGTGGGAACGTGAGCGATAATGTTCGGTCGCCGATCCTCTGACCAATGGACATTAATCCGGCTGAGGGCTAACTCAATGCACTCTTGTAGAGAAATGGCTTCTACATTCCATTCCACACGACCACTTTCCAGGCGCGAGAGGGTGAGAAAGTCTT
Organism: uncultured Coleofasciculus sp.; assembly: GCA_937127375.1. Taxonomy (GTDB): domain Bacteria; phylum Cyanobacteriota; class Cyanobacteriia; order Cyanobacteriales; family Coleofasciculaceae; genus Coleofasciculus. Next base: position 5,932 of record CAKZMA010000349.1, read on the forward strand.
GCACCAGTTTTCGCAGGCGTTCAGCGTCGTCAAGGGCGGTATTCAGCATCACCTGACGCAATTCTGGCGACATATCCGGTTCGCTGGCGAGACTTTCTAGGCAAACCTGAATCGTGGACAGGGGAGTGCGGAGTTCATGACCCGTGATTGCCACTAAGTTACTACGAGTCCGGTCAAGGGCGGCGAGTTGTTGGTTCAAATCTTGCAAATTCGCATAAGCTTCAGCTTGGATTAAGGCGACACCCACTTGAGTTGCGATCGCTTCGACGAGGGCAAGTTCTTCATCCTTCCACCGATAAGGGGTTTCGCCGCAGTGGTGTAACTCAACCATACCCAATAACCGACCCTGATAGAGTACAGGAACCATGAGCCACGATCGCATGCCAAAGGTTTGCACCAATTCCTTTAACTTAGAGGACGGGGAATTAGCCCTTTTGCTGGATGTCTGGTTCAGCCGAGGATCATGTTGGGTATCTTCTACGGAAATGGACTCTTGCTGTTCGACAATGGCTTGAAACAGAGTATTGTCTTTTAGGGGCCAAGGGCTACCTAGGGTGGAGCAAAGGAGCGTGCGATCGCGCCCTCGGGTTTCCAGGTACTCATGGGTAATCGTGGCTTGAGTATCCGTGGCTTTACAGCGGTAAATGAGACAACGACAAGAACCCATGGCTCGCCCTAACTCTTGCACCGCGATTTCCATAACTTCATGGGGATCGAGCGATCGCCGAATCGCTGTGCTAATCGAATTTACCAAACGCTCGCGTTGTTCTTGAGCCGCGATCGAGCTATAGGCTTTCAGCAGTTTATACTGACCCGCTTGTAAGTAAGTCACTAGCCGTTGCACAAACGGATCGGGATTGGGTGAGTCTTCCGGATTCAGATTTGAGGGTTGAGTTGAGCCAGAACTGATATACTCAGCTTTTGCCTGTTCGATTTTATCCGCTAACTCAGGTCGATAGGTGGCAATGCGATCCAGAAGCAACTCGGCGGCTTTGGCACTAACCGTCCGGTCAAATGTCCAAATTCCCTCAAAACGCCGAGACGTATCCATCTCCCCATTGGCGCTATTGGACACAGACGAACGTTTTTCTCGACAGATCAGACAGTTGGCATAGTGAGAACCAATCACCACTAAATGCCACTCGTGACTTAGGGCATCGCCCGGATCAAATGCCACGGTTTCGTGGTGATCTGAGCTATTCTTGAAATCCGTTTCTGGTGCGGCTAAGACATAGACATGAGGTGTCCGTTGGGCAATGCGCCGATAGCGATGGGCTTCCTGACGATAGAAGCGTTCTCGCTGAAAACAGGCGATAACCAACGGCTGCTCCGAACCAGCTAAGACCTGATCTTCCATCGCATGGGAGAGTGCGGTCAACGACGCTTTGAAATATACTTGTTGCCTCAGGTGGGGCATGGCTTGGAGTAAGTGAGCCAGCACCGAAGTTTTGATGATCATTCAAATAAGCGATAAGCAGTGTTTAGCTTGAGCTTGGCAACAAACCCTTGACAAATCCCCTTTTTTATGATTTTTATTTGCCATAATCCCCAATTGCTCGAGAGCAATCGGCAGGTATAGGGGATGCCATTCAGCAACGCGATTCGGCAAAGAACCGCTGTGGGTCATAATCGAGTTGATAACTTGTCCTATCAACCTATCGTACAAAAAAGAAGGTAACTTCCACCTAGCGAATCCGAGAAAATTCCTCTCTAGACTCCGGGGAAATGTCCAGGTGAGCGAATGTCTCGAACCCGATGTAGAGCAATTTGAAACCTCAAAGCCGATTTTAGGATGCTGGTAACGCTGAGGGTTCCTTGGTAAAACTGGAACGCTAGAATGCTTTAACTACTGAGAAACAAAATAAATTTCTTTTTACCCTGATTTTGTGGTGGAGTTACTTTCGCTGAGTGATAAGTAGGTGGACACAATTAAAGTTAGCGGTGGAGATCGTCATTCGTCATTCGTCATTCGTCATTCGTCATTTGTCATTCGTCATTCGTCATTCGTCATTTGTCA
>CAKZMA010000350.1 GCA_937127375.1 uncultured Coleofasciculus sp.
GGAACCGTCGCCACGGAATTCATATCTACCGAGGATTTGGGACACAGCCCTGGGATAACCGGATTGAAAACAATTATATTGGGATCAATCCCAGTGGCAGTAATATCGCCAATGGCGGTGATGTAATTGCCATATTTTCTAATATTTATACCCCTGATACTGTATTGCCGCTGATGGATGTTTTGATTCGGGGAACGCGGATCACCGGGAATGCGATCGCGAATAATGGTCATAATGGAATTCGGTTAGAAGCAAGAGGTGATGAAGCTGGCTTTAATGCCTCCATTACTAACACCCAAATTTTAAATAACACAATTCACGATAATGGAGCCAATGGTATTCAAATTACGACGGTGGAAACTGTTCCAGGGGGAATGGCGGAGGCAATTGATAATTTAATCCAGATGAATCGTCTGTTTAATAATCAAGGTTTGGGCATTAGTTTAAGCCAAAGTCGCTCAACATCCCAGGATGTCTTTCTGAATGGTGATACAGGGCATCGTTTATCCGCTTCTGTCCCCATTGAAAACATCGATAACCGCAACTGCCACTGACTCCAGGGGGAACTCTATCGTTATGGGGACAGAGATCACCCCCAAAGACTGTCAAAATTGAAAAACAAGTGACAACACTTTGAGGAAAACAATATGACGGCTACTTTAACAGCACCTCAATCGATAGAATCCTGGTTAGGTGAAGAGGCAGACAATCTATTGACGTACAACGCTAAAGTGGATAAAGGTCTGTTGCATTTACCTGGTCCGGACTGGGTGGAACGGATTTTTGCCAATAGCGATCGCCCTGCCCCAGTGTTGCGTAGTCTTCAGCAGATCTACTCAAGCGGACGCCTTGCCAATACGGGTTATCTGTCTATCCTACCCGTAGACCAAGGGATTGAGCATTCCGCCGCCGCCTCTTTTGCCCCGAACCCGGTCTACTTTGACCCGGAAAACATTGTCAAACTTGCTTTGGAAGGCGGTTGTAATGCGGTTGCTACGACGTTAGGGGTTTTGGGCATGGTGTCTCGCAAATATGCCCACCGCATCCCCTTCATTGCTAAACTGAACCACAATGAAACGCTGACGTATCCGAATCGATATGATCAGCTTATGTTCGCCAACGTCGAGCAAGCCTGGAACTTAGGCGCTGTGGCTGTCGGTGCGACGATTTACTTTGGGTCCGAAGAATCGAGTCGCCAAATCGAGGAAGTGAGTAAAGCCTTCGCCCGCGCCCACGAGTTGGGGATGGCAACAATCCTGTGGTGCTATTTACGCCATAGCGTGTTTAAGCAAGATAAAGATTATCATCTTTCGGCTGACCTCACGGGTCAAGCCAATCATCTTGGCGTTACCATTGAAGCCGATATTATTAAGCAGAAGCAGCCTGAATGCAATAATGGCTATGGTGCGGTGGCTAAAGCCACGGGTGAGAAATATGGCAGAACGGATGATCGCGTTTATACGGAACTCACCAGTGATCACCCCATTGATTTAACTCGTTATCAAGTTCTCAATTGCTATGCAGGTCGTGCCGGTTTAATTAATTCTGGCGGTTCATCAGGGAAAAATGATTTTGCCCAAGCTGTTCGCACTGCTGTGATTAATAAACGGGCTGGCGGTTGTGGATTGATTTCTGGACGCAAGACATTTCAGCGACCTTTTGAGGAAGGCGTTAAGCTGTTCCACACGATTCAGGATGTTTACTTGTCCGGCGACGTGACCATTGCTTAATCCTGAATTTCATTCCAGGATAGCGGATGGAGGATGAGTAGTCAGACATAAATTGGGACTTTGGACAAAAGGCTTATAAGCACTACATCTAGGGTCATACTCGCTTGAAAAGCATTTCACTATATGTCGTGTAACAATTTTGTCCAAAGTTCCATATAAGCTGTCATGCATTGAAATAATCCGTGAAATTGCAATGGAGATTATCGCAATAAACAAAAAACCGGTACGAAGCTACAGGACGAGTGAGTTCAGTAGAAACAGTGCAAGTGTTAAGATTATTGAGCTAATGGCTAATGTTCCTGATGCTACACTGGCAGATATTTTACACTTTTCCGTTGAAGGCGGAGGTGATATATTACAGCGCTTCGCGCTGTCATGAAGTACAGTCAGTAGATCAAAGTCCCCCTTTTTAAGGGGGATTTAGGGGGATCGACAATGTACCGCATAGCAGAGCAAACTGCTGTAATTGCTCATCACCAACAGCAGACTTAGGCTAAATGCCACTGACTTTAGAGTTTGTAGTAAGCGCTTTAGCGCTTCTGGCACTAAAGTGCCTACTACGAACCCAGCTTAAGTCAGTGCCATTCGACTTAGGCTCAATGGCACTGACTGGTATGCTGGTGGGCAATGCCCACCCTACGGTATATCAAGGGTTTTAGTTCCGCTTTCTTGATCGTTGTCGTTGCTTGATAGCGTCGCTCAAATTCTTTTCGGGTTAAGCGATCGCCATTTTCTCGGGGCGGTAGGTTGGACATCGCCTGGGACTGTTTAAATGTATGGGTTTCGGAGTTTTTGACCGCCATAGAACAAGACCTTTTAAGCGTTATTGTTCAGTATAGATAAATGTCTCTAAAGTCAAGAGAGATTCTCATACCTCAACATGCCCAACAAAACCCTACAAGCCCGTTTGGATCGCTTTATCCATGCCCCCCAAACTGAACTGGCGCTAATCGTTCTCATTCTGCTTTCTGTGATCCTGGTGATTGCCGAAGTCACGCTTGACAGTAAAGAGCAACCCTATAAACTTGTCTATCTTACTCAAGAACTACTCACCGGCATCTTTATTATCGAGTTGACAATTCGCTATTTTTCTGCTCATAAAAAACGCCGTTTCTTCCGCCACTATTGGTTAGATATTATTGCCGTATTGCCCCTATTGCGAGCATTTCGCCTGTTGCGGGTATTGCGCCTCCTACGACTATTGCGAGTGGGAATCCTACTCAATCAGAATTTAAACCGTCTTGGCTCTACCTTAGCCACGAGTATTGGTGTCCAGATTGGCGTATTGCTGGTTGTCGGTTTAATTATTTTAGTCGGCGCGATCGCGATTCACTTGCTAGAGGGGTTTACCAATCCGGATTTCGCCTCTGTGAAGGATTCCCTCTGGTGGAGCTTTTTTACCCTTGTATCCGGAGAACCCATCGGCGGTGAACCCCAAACCGATGCGGGACGATTGGTTACACTCATAGTAATCCTGGGTGGCTTGACGATGTTTGCCATGTTTACGGGTGTCGTTTCCGCCGTCATGGTACAACGATTGAGAACAGTGATGGAAATTAAACACTGGGAATTGGACGAACTACGCGATCATATTGTTATCTGTGGCTGGAATCGCAGTGGACATCTGCTGATTGAGCAACTGCAAGCCGATCCCAGTTTAAAACACCATCCGATTGTGGTGGTTGCTGAATTTATCCAAACTCCGGAGCGAGAACTGAAACATGTTAATCGTTCCCAAATTTATTTCTATACCGGGGATTACACGACAATTGATGTCCTAGAAGCGGTGGGAATTTATCACACCTCACGGGCTATTTTGTTGGCAGATGCCACCCATCCGCGCAGTGATCAGGATCGGGATGCACGAACTGTTTTAGCGGCATTAACGATTGAAAAACTCCATCCGGGTATCTATACCTGCGCTCAACTTCTTGATGGCAAAAATAATGTGCAACTGCGAGTAGCGGGAGTGGAAGATGTGATTGTGGCGGATGAATTGGCGAGTCATTTAATGGCGACTTCAGTGCGAAATTGGGGTTCTGTGGATGTGTTAGCGGAATTGCTCACTGTGCAAACGGGGAACCAAATCTATAAAATTTCCCTACCCCAGCAATGGAATGGTATTTCATTCTGGAATGCGGCTCAATGGCTAAAAGAGGAGCTAGATAGTATTTTAGTTGCTGTGGAACGGCAAACTAAGGGGCGTCGAGAGACTCTGGTTAACCCACCCAAAGATGAACAACTCATGTTGGGCGATCGCTTGGTTGTGATTGCTCGCCACCAGCCCCAAATTGAGAGAGTTCTTAAGGCTAAAAAGCAATAGATCTCAAAGAAGGGCTAAAGCCCTTACTACGAACTACACACTACGCACTACAAACTAAGAATAGAAGCCCACAGCATAATCTCCGATTTGCTGTGGGAGGATGTCACCCGAAACGTCCGCTTACATAGTCTTTCGTGGCTTCCTCCTTGGGATTTTGAAAGATATTTTCGGTTTCGTCGTACTCAACTAAATACCCCTGTTTTCCACCCTTTTCTGTTGCTTTAGCATTGAAGAAGGCGGTCATATCAGCAACCCGTGTGGCTTGCTGCATATTGTGCGTCACAATCACAATACTGTACTTTTGTTTCAATTCGTGCATTAAGTCTTCAACTTTCAGGGTGGAAATCGGGTCAAGAGACGCACAAGGTTCGTCCATTAATACCACATCCGGGTTAATAGCGATCGCACGGGCAATACATAACCGCTGCTGTTGTCCCCCAGATAGGGACATTCCGTTGGTTTTCAGCTTATCTTTGACCTCATCCCATAAGGCGGCAGCGCGAAGGGAACTTTCCACTAATTCATCTAGATTACCTTTATAGTTATTTACCCTAGCACCATAAGCAATGTTGTCATAAATTGTTTTGGGAAACGGGTTGGGTTTTTGAAACACCATCCCAATCCGTCGCCGTACCTCTACCGGATCAACCTTTTTGTCATAAAGGTCTTTCTGGCGATAGTAAACCTTACCCTCAATCTGGAATGAATCAATTAAATCGTTGAGACGGTTGAAGCAGCGAATTAATGTACTTTTACCACAACCCGAAGGACCGATAAAAGCTGTGATCCGGTTTTTGGGAATCTCCATAGATACCCCCTTAACCGCTAAAAATTTGCCATAGTATATATCTAGGTTTTCTGTGCGTAAAACCGTTTCTGTTGATTGTTCATGTCCTTGATTCGGACTTGCTACTTTTTGATTAGATTCCATAATAATTTTCCCTGAATTTTGGGTTGCATTTGGATACAATAAGTTGTTTTTCATGTTTAGACGTTGAATTTCAATCTCCCCTTTGAGATGGATAGATTAATTAGGTAATCCATAGTTCAATAAATGCTTTTCCGGGTTGCCCAACGAGAAATCACACTGGTGAGTAAGACCAAAGCCACCATGAGTAAAGAAGCCGCCCAGGCTAATTCTTGCTGAGCCGAAAAAGGCGAGGTGGCAAAATTGTAAACTAACACGGCTAGCGAGGGAGTCGGTTCACATATCCCGGAGGGCCAGAAGAAGGTGAATAGAGCCGTGAAAATTAGCGGGGCTGTTTCGCCAGCGGCGCGAGCAACTGCCAAGGTGGTTCCAGTTAGGATGGCGGGTAAAGCGGCGGGAAGAACTACTCTCAATACCGTTTGATATTCCGACGCTCCCACACCCACAGACGCCCAGCGCACATCCTGAGGCACGATTTGCAGGGCTTCATCGGTGGTTCTAATGATAATCGGTAGCATCAATACCGCCAGGGCTACGCCTCCCGCCAATGCGGAAAAACTACCTGAACAGGGGACAAATGCCGATCCAACCACGATCATCCCATAAGCAAATATTCCAGCAATAATTGAAGGGACACCACTTAAGACGTTAGTGGCAAAGCGAATCCAGCGAGCAATTGGACCGGAACTAAATTCTGACAGATAAACGGCAGCTAAAACACCAATCGGAACACTAATCAGCGCCCCAATTGCGATTACAATCAACGTACCGACAATCGCATTGCCCACACCGCCACCGGATAAACCTGCTGCTGGGGGTAACTGGGTAAATAAGTCCAGGTTTAGGCGATTAAATCCTTTGATGATCACATAGATAATCACCGCAAATAAGGGGATTAAGGCAATAACTAGGCACGCTCCGGCAAGGATAGTCATTATGATCCCAAACAGCGATCGCCCACTCGTGTAGGAACGGGTAAAACTGTGAGTGGGAAAGCCTTCAGCTTGTTGATCTGGGAAATTGTCTGACATAAAATTTTCAGGTTTTGATCCTTCACTTCACTTTTTGGGCATGGCGCATGAGTTTTAACTGAACTTAAAACTTCTTAACTTGGCGCACAATCAACTCCGCCAGAATGTTCACGATTAGAGTTAAGACGAATAGCACAAAACCTGCATACATTAACGCCGCAACCTGTAAACCTGAGGCTTCGGCAAATTGATTCGCCAGCAGGGATGCAATCGTATTGGCGGGGGCGAGTAGAGAAAAATTAAGTTGATTGGCATTACCAATCAGCAAGGTGACTGCCATAGTTTCTCCCATGGCTCGACCTAGCCCTAACATTATGCCACCAACAATGCCCGAAAATGCCGCCGGAATCAAAACCCGAAAGATAGTTTGCCAGCGAGTAGCCCCTAACCCTAGAGAAGCTTGGCGCAGATCCGGAGGTAGGGATGCCAGGGAATCGCGAGAAATTGCCGTAATAATCGGCAAAATCATAATCGTTAAAATAATCCCCGCCGGAAACATCCCCACCCGCGTAGGTTCTGTACTAAACAGGGGAATCCAGCCGAAGTTGTCATTTAGCCAGTTCTCAAGCGGTAAAAGGAAAGGTACCAAAACATAAATACCCCACAGCCCGTAGACCACACTGGGAATCGCCGCTAACAGTTCCACCATAAATACCAGCGTCAGCCGCGCTGGTTTGGGTAAAAAGTTTTCGCTCAAAAAGACGGCGGTGCCAATTCCTAGAGGTATAGCAAACAGCAGTGCGATCGCGGAACTCACCAGTGTCCCGTAGATCATCGGCAGCGCCCCATAGTCATCTTCTACGGGATTCCAAGCGCTGTTGACCAAAAAATTCAGACCAAATTCCCGGATCGCTGGTAAGGCTTCTATGCCCACTGTGATCGCGATGAAGATTAAAATTCCCGCAACTGACAGCGCCAAAATGCGAGCCAGCCAAACAAACCCCCGATCTATCGCTTTTTCACCGACAGATCGTTGGGGCAGGACTGCTGAATGGGACTCAGCTTGTGTAGTCATAATTGAATAGAGTGAACCGATATTAGAAAATTCAAGGATACCAGTGAACCGATCAAACCTAGGATCTGAAGCACTGAAGCAGATGGGAAAGACGCTTGGTGATCTTCCCAGAAAACGGGTTGTGTGGCGGGACGGGTTTCACGGTTATCGTTGCTTCTTTTAAACCCGCCCCGACTGAGTGGAAGAATTTTCACTCCCAACTTTCTTATCTCTATCCGTTTGTGTAAGGCTATTCACTCACCTCAATGTCATACTCGTCGCTAATCACATCAGCTGCCTCTGCCACTTTTTCCCTGACATTGGGCGGCAGTTTCACATAGCCTAAATCTGGCGCAATTTCTTGACCTTCCGTCAACATATACTCAATGGTTGCTTCTAAGGATTTCGCCGTCTCCGGATCATCATACTCTTGGTAAGCCAAAAGCCAAGTATAAGTAACAATGGGATAGGATTCCTCGCCTTCAGGATCAGCAATAAATGCCCGCAGATTTTCCGGTAATGTAACTGCTTCTAAGGTTTTAGACGCCGATTCATCACTGGGCGTGACAAAATTACCCGATTGGTTCTCTAAAGCAGCAAAGTTAAGGTCATTATTCTTGGCGTAGCCGTATTCAACATAACCGATCGCACCATCGGTTTGTTGAATCTGAGCCGTAACCCCTTCATTTCCCTTTGCGCCAATCCCGGTGGGCCACTCGACGGTTTTGCCTTCACCAACTTGCTCTTCCCACTCCGGACTAATTGCACTCAGGTGTTTGGTAAAGACGCCTGTGGTACCACTGCCATCAGAACGGTGAATCACGGTAATCGACTGATCGGGCAACTCTACACCTTCGTTTGCCGCCGCAATTGCTGGGTCATTCCAGTTGGTAATATTATCCAGAAGAATATCCACATACACATCCCGTGGCAGGTTCAGTTCTTCTACGCCTTCTAGGTTGTATGCCAGTACAATACTACCCGCTGTCATCGGCAGCATCAGAACGCCTCTATCGACTTCCGCGATTTCTTCGTCCTTCATTGCCACATCACTAGCGCCGAAGTCTACCGTACCTTGAGTAAACTGTTCCACACCAGCACCACTGCCGACGGATTGATAGTTAACCTGCAGTTTGGGATATTGACTGTTGAGTTCTTGGAACCAACGCTGATAGATCGGGGCGGGGAACGATGCACCAGCACCTGTTAGCGCTACAGATTCAGCGAGGGCGAGTTTGTCATCACCCCCACCCATGTCAGTTTGATCGGTTTCTCCACCTGTGTCAGCCTCTTGCTGCCCTCCACACGCCACTAGGCTAATGGCTAGAGCTAGCACGGAAACGGAGCGCACTACACGAGCTGGATTGATGAAAGCGAGACGGAACACCATTTGACTAAGCCTCAAAGACAGTTACACTATGGGAAGTCTCTTGCAGGATACTCCTCATTCGTAAAGAGAAGGTTAACAAGTTTCATTTGAATTTCCGTAGGGGTTTGGTTTCCAAACCCCGGTTATTAATTTGATTCCTCATGACACACCGAGCGAAGCGATGTCCTGAGCCTGTCGAAGGGTCGAGGTGTTCCCCGTTCCCTAACTTGGTATAAGACAGAATGTCGGATATACGGTATAGTGTTAAGTCGCGGTTCTATCGGTTGTGACATTACAACCAAACCGTCGAAGTGCAAAGCGAGGGTCTAAGCGTCAACTACCGCACACCAACCCTGATCGGGTATGGTGTGGACTTGAATAAAGTCTGTTGACCAGACGGCTCACCTCGACTTCGCGGGCGTGAGCGGAGCCGAACCGAGCAGCCGTTAAGACTAAGAGTTAAAGTTCGTACCTTGGGATGCGTGCCAGTTCCAAGCTCTACAACTGGGTAATTAAACAGGTCATTCGGAAAAGCCAGTGTTACTCAGAAAGTACCGAGTCTTAACCTCGTCGAGGCAAACTTTACCAGTCATGAGAGTCTCAAAGTAATGCGAGTTTTCGTACTAGATAAAAAATTGAAACCTCTTGACCCCTGCCACCCTGCCAGGGCAAGAGAACTACTGAACAAAGGAAGGGCTAAAGTATTTAAACGCTATCCATTCACTATTGTTTTACAGGATAGAGTTATTGAAGATTCAGTTACTCATTTTCATAGAATCAAAATCGACCCGGGTAGCAAGACTACTGGAATTTCGGTTGTCCAAGAGGAGACAGGGCGAGTTACAAACGCCTTGGAAATCTCTCACCGAGGGCAGCAAATTAAAGACGCTCTTGATTCACGCTCTTCATTGCGAAGAGGAAGACGTAATCGTAAAACCCGTTACCGCAAACCTCGTTTCTTAAACAGAACCCGTAAAGACGGATGGTTGCCACCATCTCTTGAAAGTCGCATTGCCAACATTGAAACTTGGGTGAGGCGAATCAGGAAACTTTGCCCAATTACCGCTATCTCTCAAGAGCTAGTCAGGTTCGATTTGCAGCATAAGCATATTCGATTCAGACCGAGATTCAAGTTAACCACAGGAGGTAAAAGCTTCGACGTGCATCCGAAATATTTAAAAACCATTCACAAGGCTGACGGCTATGAATATGCATCTTGATTTATTTGTTGGCGGCAATTCCCCAGACGCTGACCGTTCAGGTACAGACGTCCGCCCCCTTGCCGCAATTATGATGGTTCAAACGCCATTACGACAGTCTAACAATTCACTCCATCCGGATGCGGCAAATCCCCCAGCCTCCGTGCCAACCGCAGTGCGAGACTGGCTCAACGCTCTCGCCCAACGAATTATAGCAGGCGATCGCATCAATCGAGAGGAAGCGCTGAAACTGACGCTCCTAGAGGGACAGGACAATATTATGCTCCTGTGTGAAGCCGCCGATCAAGTGCGCCAAGCCTGCTGTGGTAACACCGTGGATTTATGCAGTATCGTTAACATTAAATCCGGTAGCTGCTCAGAAAACTGCGGCTTTTGCGCCCAGTCTGCCCATCATCCCGGAAAAGATTCTCCCATATACGGACTCAAATCCCCAGAGGAAATACTGGCACAAGCCAAAGCAGCAGATGCAGCAGGGGCAAAGCGTTTCTGTCTGGTAAGTCAAGGGCGTGGACCCAAATATCAGTCCCCTAAATCCACTGAATTTGAGCAAATTCTGGAAACCGTCCAGCGGATTATTAGCGAAACCGGGATTAAGCCCTGCTGCGCCTTAGGCGAAGTGACACCCGAACAGGCACAGGCGCTTAAAGAAGCCGGAGTCACCCGCTATAACCATAACTTAGAGGCATCGGAGAACTTTTTCCCAGAAATTGTCACCACTCATCGTTGGCGCGATCGCGTCGAGACGATTAAGCACCTAAAAGCTGCCGGAATTCAAGCCTGTACCGGGGGCATTTTGGGGATGGGAGAAACCTGGGAGGATCGGGTGGATTTAGCCCTAGCCTTGCGGGAATTAGAGGTGGAATCTGTACCCCTGAACTTGCTGAATCCCCGTCAAGGAACGCCCTTGGGAGAACAGACAAAACTTGATCCATACGAAGCGCTAAAGGCGATCGCGATTTTCCGGCTGATTTTGCCCGAACAAATCATTCGCTATGCTGGCGGACGAGAAGCGGTGATGGGCGAACTCCAAGCCTTGGGATTGAAAGCCGGGATTAATGCTATGTTAATTGGTCATTACCTAACCACTTTAGGACAACCGCCAGAACACGATCATGCCATGTTAGAGTCATTAGGCTTAACCGGAGGCGAAGCACCGCTTCCCGGAGAGCATCAATCCCAGCAAGTATAGAGGGGGAGTTAAGGACGATTCGCGTAAAAGTGTCTGCTCCCCATGAACTCGTTTGGGCTTTAATTGGCTTATTACTGACTATCGGTGGCACCTTTTTAGAAGCCTTCGTGACAAATCCGCCCTGGGATTGGTCAAGCCAAGGAATTCAGCCCATTTCCTTAGGCGTTACCTGTCAGATTGGGGCGGTTCTACTTGTTGGGTGTTTAGGTGGAAAAAATGCAGGTGTCCTGTCTCAAATTGCTTATGTGGTTTTAGGTTTAATTTTACCGGTCTTTGACCAAGGCGGGGGTTTAGGCTATGTCATAAAACCCATGTTTGGGTATTTATTAGGATTTATTGCGGGAGCCTGGGTTTGTGGTTTTTTGGCGTTTCGTCTGCCTTTGCGATTAGAATCCCTAGGGTTTAGTTGTTTATGTGGTTTATTCACAATTCATATTTACGGGATAGGCTATTTAACGATTTTCCATCTTATTTTTGACCTGACAAGTATGGATAGTTTATCGCTGATGGATGCTATGTTGAAATACTCAATTTATCCGTTACCTGGACAGTTATCGATCGTTTGTGCCGTTACAGTTGTGGCGTATACTCTGCGGCATTTATTGTTTTATTAGTCATTGGTCATTGGTCATTGGTCATTGGTCAAATAATTTTCTCATTCACAATTTAGTCAAGGCGGGTTTTGAAAAAACATTATCATCAATAGCTGGCGCGATAGCCCCTAAACCCGCCCCGACAAACCGGGTTTCATCGAGAGTCGCCAAGGATTAGAACTTTTCCATTCCTAACCATAACCATGCCTCTTAGAAAAAATCGTTACTTCTGGGTAATTGCCGCTGTTAGTGTAATTGTGGATCAACTGACTAAATATTTAGTGGTACAAAATTTTGCCTTATACGAAAGTTTGCCTCTGATTCCCGATATTTTTCACTTAACCTATGTACTCAATACTGGGGCAGCATTTAGTCTGTTTAGTCAGGGCGGAGTTTGGCTGCGCTGGCTATCACTGGCAGTGAGTCTGGGGTTAATGGGGTTGGCATGGTTTGGTTCCCGACTGAAACCGATTGAGCAATTAGGCTACGGCTTTATTTTAGGCGGTGCATTAGGGAATGGAATTGACCGCTTTTTTAATGATTGTATCGTTAATGGAAAAGAGTTAACCTGTGTAGTTGATTTCCTGGAATTCCCGATTGTCAAGTTTCCTATATTAGTCGATTTTCGTCATATTCAACTCGCGCCTTTTCCGGTGTTTAATTTTGCTGATGTTTTTATTAATCTAGGGATTATCTGTTTGTTAATTATCAGTTTTCGCCAAAGCCCATCGGCGGCTAACTCAAACAAGTAGTCTGAGTGTGCCGTTTCAAAGGTCATTCAACTTAAGCTACAACCCTCACCTCCAGCCCCTCTCCATCCCCTCACAAGGGTAGTAGCGTGGCACACCTTATTTGATGAATTAGAATTACGCCCGGAAACCGTAGGGGCGCATGGCGTGCGCCCGATTTAATGGTAAGATCTAATCCATCATTTTAGCTGTGTCA
>CAKZMA010000351.1 GCA_937127375.1 uncultured Coleofasciculus sp.
TGACGGCAAAGACGATCTTGTGATTTGGCGTCCGTCTGTTGGTCAGTGGTTTGCCTTTTCCGACCATCTAATGGGCAGTGGTTTGCACGCAAAGGCAATGGCGAAAACGAAGTCCTATTTCGTGAGGTGAGGTGGGGAACCAATGATGTAGAAGGGACGGGATCAATCATTCCCTTGGTTAGTGACATCAATGGAGATGGAAAAGATAATCTGTTGATTTTCCGGCAGACGAACGGAAATTGGAGTGCTGCTGGTCGTAGATATGCCCTTGGATACGACTCAAAAGATGATAAGGGTCCCGGCTTACCTGCCGAAAGTAGACCTGAACCGCCTGGATGTTATGCCCAAGGTGGCTATTGGTTTGCCGCACCTGAATATGCAGCATGGGTGGCAAACTTTGGTTTTGGCAATACCTTCGTTAGCCAAGCTGTGCGAGACATGATGTTTGACGTGGCAACATCAGCCTCACGCAATAACCGGCTCGGGTGGAGCAACTTTCTCGATGTTCAAACTGAGGACTTTCCATCCGTCATGACCCAATTTGGCACAAGATATCTTCCTTATCACGGCGGGTTTGATGGTGCATCCTAAACTGAACTTTAGACTTTTATTGGACTTTGGACAAAAAAACTGGATTTGCGTATGAGTTACGCAAATTTAGTTTTAACTTAATTAAATTAAGAGGAATTAATTTGACTATGACCGAAAAGTTTTACTCATCTTTAACTCCCTCACTCTCCCCAGAGAGATTCGGCTCAGTTTCTCCCCCAAAACAAACATCTAAATAACTTTCCTGGAGAGAATTAATAACTCTTTCCAATTCATCGATAACTCCCCTTCTTGTTACTTTCTCCACAGCATCAATATGAGCCTCACTTCCAGCTTTTTCTAAATATAAGTATTTGCTTGTTTTATTCTTGTCACTAGCTTTAATTTGCGTATGATTTACGCCAATAAATTTGCCGGGTGTTTTAGCAAATGACTAATCAAAAATTGACTGCCGATGTCCAAGATTTCAGAGCGTGGGTCATGTTATCTTTAACCTACATTCCGCAGATTCTGACTCAGAGCCTTAGAAAGGTATAGTTCTCAAACTCTTACAAATGACGAACCGTTAGCTTTTATTGTATCTACCTTACAGCGTTTCCGGTTCTATGCCTAAAGCCCTGAGTTGTTCTCGCAGACGTGCATTTTCTTGTTCAGCTTGTTCGGCTCGTTGACGTTCTTGTTCGGCTCGTTGGCGTTCTTGTTCTGCGCGTTCCTCCCCCGTTAACAGCAAGTTTCCCTCACTATCCCACCACCGCAACCAGGGAAGTTCGGCGTTTTTGTAGTGTCCTTGCCAAATGCCAAGTTCTACTCCCATTGGTGAAATCGGGTAGTGTCCGCGATCATTGGCTGGTAGTAAATGGTAGCGTCCCTCGACCAGATGATAGACTTCTATGCTGGATCGGGTTACTTCATAAATACCGTAGAAAGGAACGTGAATGGCTTGTTCGTAAACCCAGAACTTCCCTTCGTAGGGAGTGCGATCGCGTTCATCCTGACCATTACCAGAGACGAATTCTAATACGATGAGGGGAGAAACGATTTCCTGCCACAGCACGTAGGAGCGCCGCATTTGACCCTCAAGAGTCGGTGGTACGTTGGGAACATAAAACCAGTCGGGTGCTTCGGCTCCGCGTTCGGGTGGGTCAGTTAAGCGCCAGTAGATGCCGCTGTCTTGACCGATGCAGTAGCGCTCGTCGGGGTGCAGTTGTTGGAGAATCGGCTCGATGGACTCGGTTAACAGAATGCTCTGAGGATGTTCTTGGAAATTTTTCACAAACGTACCATCCGATTCTGGGAGTTGGGTGTGATCGGGTAAAGTTTTGGGGAATTCAGATGTGGCTTTCATAGTTTTGACGCTAACTTCGCCTCTTTAGTCATTATTGTAGTCAGGAAACCCAACAAATCTATAACGGCTGTCTTGACAAAAATAACAAGATGTGAATGAAGCGTCACAGCAGCTTTCGGGAGGGCTTGCTCATCAAAAAGACTTGTTGGAGTAGATATTTAACCCAGACTCCGCACTTCAAAATGTCGCACGATGGGTTACAGAGTTGACTCCGGAAACACGCTTGCATAAATACTTACTTTACTGATGATTGATACCTTGAGATAATTAGCGAGTTAGCTGTGACTATTTTAAAGAGATATTAACCTTGTCTACATCAACAACAATAAAAGTCAAAAACCTCGACCATTTTTGCTAGTAATTTATCATAGTTAGTCTGAAAGAGCCAAAAGAATAAGTTGGGTTTCCTGCGTCAACCCAACCTACAAAATACCAACCCAATAAGACTTGATGGCATCCTATAAACATTGTAGAGACGTAGCATGGTACGTCTCTACAGCCAGAATAATCTAAGAAGCCGCCTTAGCTGCTGTGCGCTGGCGACGACGCCCTACCCGTTTCACAGGTCCTTCCTCTGGAGTTTGTAGTAAGAATACTACGAGAGGACGACTTTGCAGTTCGCGGCGAGTTAACCGTTCTAAATCCCCCTCAATTTTCTGTTGCAATCCTGTCCAGTCAACTTCTGGTTGTTTTTTACCATCCAATGACTTGGCAAAGTCGGTCCACTGCTCACTCAATGTCCGTTCAATCCGCTTAATCACTAACTGCTGGAGTAGGGATTTCTCCACACTAGCCACGACACCCCGCAGGTGAATTTCGGGTTGGGCGAGGAGTTTACCTTCCCAACTCACAGCGGCGGCGACAGTCACTACACCGTCTCCCGCTAACTGCTGACGTTCTTTGAGGACTTCATGATGCACGATACCGGAGCGATCGACTAACTCAATACCGGAGGGGACTTGACCGACAACACTAATGCTATCTTCGGTTAATTCCACCATATCCCCGTTATTGGTAATTACCATATTTTCCGCCGGGATACCCATCTTTTGCGCCATTTTGCCATGTTGGATCAGCATCCGATGTTCCCCGTGAACGGGCATGAAAAACTTAGGTCGGGTTAAGGCGAGCATTAGTTTATGATCTTCTTGAGCGCCATGACCGGAAACGTGAATCCCTTGATGGCGTCCATAGATCACGTTTGCCCCTTGCATCATTAGGCGATCGATGGTATTGACAACCGCGATCGTATTTCCGGGAATCGGATTCGCGGAGAAGACTACTGTGTCACCCTCTTGAATCTTCAGTTTCCGGTGTTCCCCTTTGGAAATACGGGTGAGAGCCGCTAAAGGTTCACCTTGAGATCCAGTGGTAAGAATTAATACTTTTTCTGGCGGTAAACTATTGGCAGCGTGGAGTGGCTCGAATAAGCTATCGGGACACTTGATATACCCCAGATTACGAGCTTGGGCAATCACATTGAGCATGGAGCGCCCGACAACAGAAACTACTCGGTTTTGTTTTTGTGCCAGATCTAAGATGAGTTGCACTCGATGAACTGATGAGGCGAATGTGGTGACCAGGATTCGTCCCGGTGCTTGAGAGAAAATACGATCCAGATTGGGATAAACGGACGCTTCAGACGGGGTATGTCCGGGAACTTCGGCGTTGGTGGAATCGCTGAGGAGACAAAGGACACCTTTTTCCCCGTGTTCGGCTAATCGTTGAAAATCAAAGTATTCACCATCGACCGGGGTATGATCGACTTTGAAGTCTCCGGTGTGGACAACGACGCCAATGGGGGTGTGAATCGCTACGGTAAAACTATCGGCAATGGAGTGAGTGTTGCGAATATATTCGACCATAAAGGACGAGCCAATCCGCACCGTCTCGCGAGGACTAACGGCATTTAATTTGGTGCGATCGCTAACTCCAGCCTCCTCCAGTTTGCCTTTCAGCAGCGCCATCGCCAGTCTAGGTCCGTGAATGACGGGAATATCAAATTGCTTCAAGTGATAGGGAAGTCCACCAATATGATCTTCGTGACCATGGGTGACAATCATGCCCTTGATTTTATGGCGATTTTCCCGCAAATAGGTCATATCGGGTAGAACGATATTAACCCCGTGCATTTCATCATTAGGAAATCCTAATCCTGCATCTAAGAGAATAATCTCGTCGTTGAACTCGAAAATGCAGGTATTTTTGCCAATTTCATGTAGCCCACCCAAGGGAATAATTTTTAGAGCGGGTGAAGATTTTTTGCTAGTCAATTTGCCTCCTTTGAGAACTCTATTACTCATTAATTACAACGTTAAACCTGAATTGGAAATTGCCATTTATACCATTTATATAGGAAATAAATTTTTGGCAATAAACTTGTCTTATTTAATCTAGACTAACTCAATTTTGTCAGAAATGGTAGCTTTTCTTATTTGATTTATCAGTGAACCTATCGGAAAGAAAGAACATAAGAGGTGATCCATCATTGAGAACGGCTATAAAAATCCAGACAATAAAGAACACGAGGATACCATTCAAAATGGTATCCTTGGCTCAATGCCTGCTGTCATTAATTCAACTTGATTCACAAGTTTTATTAAAAAACTGAGCTGGTGTTTAGAGTTTATCGATAAAAACTATGGAATTTTCGATAAATTATCTCTCTAGCACCTCAATGGGCAAGGAGCAGAACATAGGCTAATTTAGCCCAAAAATCAAGAGTAGTTCATAGATAAATGTTTCGTTGTATTTATTTTACGGTAAATTTAACTCTCCTATACATCTACATCAACAACATGAATGACAATTTAAAGTAAAGAAAGGTCTTGGAGAACCGTCTTGACTTGTTGTTCCAATTCCATCGGCAGATCACTCAACGGTGGGCGCGGTGAACCGACGTCCCATCCTTGAAGTTTTAATGCGGCTTTGAGTGGAATAGGATTGGTAGTACAAAACAAGACTTTAAATAACGGAAAAAGCTTTAAGTGAATGTCCCTGGCTAGGTCACTTTGACCCGCTTGGAAAGCCTGGATCATCTGCCGGAGTTCTGGACCAACGAGATGGGAGGAAACACTGACGACTCCACTTGCCCCTAGTGCTAATAAGGCTAAGGTAAAGGAATCTTCGCCTGAGTAAATGGCAAAATCCGGTGGCGTCAGACGCCGTACTTGACTGCCTTGCTCGAAGCTACCACTCGCCTCTTTAATCGCTACAATATTGGGAATTTCCGCTAAACGGGCAACGGTTTCCGGTTGGAGGTTTTGACCCGTGCGCGTTGGTACATTGTAGAGCATCACAGGCAAATCAGGGCTGGATTTGGCAATTGCCTGGAAATGATTATAGAGTCCCTCTTGTGGGGGCTTATTGTAATAGGGAACAACTTGTAATGAACCATCTACCCCTAGTTTAGCGACTTTTTGGGTGGCTGCGATCGCTTCTTGGGTGGAATTTGACCCTGTGCCAGCGATGACCTTGGCTTTCCCCGCCACCGCTTTTTGCACGACCTGAAATAACTGAGACTCTTCATCCCATGTCAATGTCGGGGATTCACCCGTTGTACCACAGACGACGACGGTATCGGTACCCTGTTCCACTAAATGAGCCGCTAATTTCTCAGCAACCTGATAATTCACACTGCCGTCTTCTTTAAACGGCGTAATCATTGCCGTTAATACACGTCCAAAATTGACCACCCTTCTTTCACTCCTCTTTGGTCGTTAGTCATTGGTCATTGGTCATTGGTCATTAGTCATTAGGGATAGAGCTAAAATCAACTCTAAACTAACGACAATAGACACACAACAGCTTTGCCACAGGATAGAACAAAGGACATAAGACCAATGACAAATTAATAAGCCATCATTGCTGTTGCTGGCTTTAACCAATTTCGTTCCACCAACAACTCGGCAATTTGTACAGCATTCAAAGCTGCCCCTTTGCGAATTTGGTCACCACTCAACCAAATCTCTAATCCACCGGGATGAGACAAGTCTTGTCGAATTCGCCCCACCAGTACATCGTCCTTACCCGTAGCATCTATCGGCATCGGAAAATAATTTGCCTGCCAATCTTCCACCAGTCGCACTCCCGGCGCATTAGCCAGTAACTCCTTGGCTGTGGCGACAGACATGGGTTGAGCAAACTCTAGGTTAATCGCTTCCGAGTGAGCTCGCAGCACAGGAACTCGAACACAAGTGGCGCTGATACGAATCTGGGGATCATTGAAAATCTTACGGGTTTCGTTGACCATTTTCATCTCTTCCTCACAATATCCCTGATCATTCAAGGGAGAATTGTGTGGAAACAGGTTAAATGCCAAGGGGTAGGGAAAGCTTTCCGTTGGTGGCGTTTGCTCCTGCAAAATGGCTTGAGCTTGGGCTTTGAGTTCTTCCATCGCCCGTCTACCTGCACCGCTAGCTGATTGATAGGTAGCCACGATAATCCGTTGAATGGGTTGCACCTGATGCAGGGGCCAAACGGCTACTGCCATTAATATCGTCGTGCAATTGGGATTGGCAATAATCCCTTTATGCTTCGCCGCCGCTTCCGGATTGACCTCAGGAATAACCAGGGGTACGTCAGGATTCATGCGAAAAGCACTGGAATTGTCAACCACCACAGCTCCCTGCTCCACGGCTTTAGATGCCCAAGCTTTAGAAGTTGAACCCCCAGCCGAGGCTAAAACCAAATCCACCTCTTTAAACGAATCCTCCCCCACGGCTTCCACCGGTAGGGATTCGCCTCGAAACTGGAGAGTTCGTCCCGCCGAACGGGGTGAGGCTAAAAGCTTTAAATGGGTAAGGGGAAAGTTACGGCTTTCTAATAATTCCAGTAACTCGGCGCCGACTGCACCTGTTGCGCCCAGTATAGCAACGCGAACTTGACTAGACAAACGATCTACCTCCAATTTTTTAACACATCGATTCTGTGGACAGTGACTTAACGTAGCCAAAAAAACAATTAAATTTTCTTAAGCTTAAAACATTATTTAAGGGAAATATGTAATCTATATTCTGACAAAATCCATAAGATTTGAACAAAGGTAATTCTTGTTTTGTGATAACACGACAGGCATAGGTTTGCGCCAATTGACTGGGATATTACCATTGGCTTGCCCTTACCGGGACAAATTAACGATAACAGTTCTCGTTCGGAGTTGATGAGTAGGCAGCTCAATTCATATCCGGGCTGCAAGACGTAGCTGGCTACGTCTGCTGGAACAGGCAGTCCAAGTTCTCCTGGCTTCGACAGTGGAAACCTTTTGCCTAGCCTAGCTGGTTTAGGGGTAGATTCGCTGCTGTAGACGCTCTGAATGTACTATCATCAGATACGGAAACACCGCCCGACCGACTCAATCTATGTCTCTTTTATACCCTGAAACAATGACTAGAACTCAAAATAGCTCGTTGTCAGACTAGCATATCATGAGGTGTTTGCATTACCCTCTAAAAGAACTCGATGATCACAAAGCTGTTGAATCATTCGTCATTCATCTCACGCTCTACTGTTGAGTGAGCGTGAGGCGTTCCCCCGAAAGAGCTAAAATTCAGTTGTCTCCAAAACAAGTGTCAATGAAAGTTACTCAGGAAAAACTCCCCAAGAGCCAACTCGGTCTGGAAATTGAAATTCCTGCCGAAACGACCAAGAAGGTCTACGAGAAGGTCGTGCAAAATCTTGCCCGCTCTGCCAACATTCCTGGGTTTCGCAAGGGAAAGGTGCCGCGTCAAATTTTGCTCCAGCGTCTGGGTCCTGGACGGATCAAAGAAGCGGCGCTGGAAGATTTGGTACAAAATAGTTTACGGGACGCCCTAAGCCAAGAAACCATTGAGGCACTGGGCAACTACCAGCTAGTTTCCACCTTTGAAGAACTACTGAGTCAGTTCCAGCCGGGACAACCGTTAACCTTCTCGGCATCGGTGGATGTGCCGCCAGACATAAATTTGGGAGACTACGGGAATCTTAATGTTAAAGCTGAAGACGTAAAACCCGACCCTGACGCGGTGGATAATTTTTTAGCAGAACGTCAGGTTCAGCACGCCACGCTGATTCCCGTCGAATCGCGCCCTGCCCAAATGGGTGATGTGACGGTTGTGGATTATCAAGGTCGTTTGACACCTGAGGGAGAGGAAGCCGTTGATATTTCGGGCGGTGAGGCGACTGACTTTCAGCTAGAACTCGAAGAAGGACGGTTTCTGGCTGACATTGTTCAGGGAATTGTGGGCATGACACCGGGGGAAACCAAAGAGATTCCGGTGACATTTCCGGAGGATTATCCGCGAGAGGATTTAGCCAACCAGAGTGCTGTCTTTACCCTTACCCTCAAAGAACTTAAGGAAAAAGAGTTACCGGAACTCGACGACGACTTCGCCCAAGACATTAGCGAAGAGGAAACCATCAGCGAATTGCGGGAATCCTTGGCAAAACAATTTGCCGAAAAAGCCGAGCAAGAAACCAAAACGAATAAGGAAAACGCTTTAATCGAAGCGCTGGTGGCACAAGTTGAGATTGACCTACCCGAAACCCTGATTGGGCAGGAAGTTCAAACGATATTAACCCAGACGGCGATCCAGATGGAAAACTATGGGATGGATCTGCAGAAAGTGTTCACAGCGGAAATGATGCCCCAACTGCGTCAGCGTTCCCGCCCTGATGCGATCGCGCGGCTGCGCCAATCCCTTACTCTTGAGGAACTGGCGAAACGGGAATCCCTGACTGTGGATGATGAACAGATGGATGCCAAATGTCAGGAAGTGATGCAACAATTGGCAGGGCAAGATGTCGATCCGCAACGCTTGCGGGAGTTCGTCAAGTCGGATTTGCTCAAAGAGAAAGCGATTCAATGGTTGGAAGAACACGCTACCATTGAACTGGTTCCGGAAGGCTCACTAGAGACCGAAGAAACAACGGATACACCCGAAACTGGCTCTGAGGTAAGTGAAGAGACCGCCGCTCAACCTGAAGCCACGGCTGATCAGGAAAGCCAGGAACCATCACCCACCCCTGATGCTTCTGAGCAAACGGCAGCGAGCGAATAAACTTGGGGTTGGGGAGTTAACCCAGAACAAGCAGGAGCGATCAGTCTTGGGCAAAAGATTTAAGCCACCTTCAGCACTTATTGATGTTGCTAAGGCATAATGGTAATTAGAAGTTAACGTGGGTTAACTCCCGCCCAAGGCTTCCGGAGAACATCTGTGTTCAAACCTGCCGGGAAAACCATTCATTTGTTGACACAAATACTTTAATCCTTGTTCTATGCTGCAATCCCAGTTCCCTGACTACTCATTTACAAGCTGGAGTTCCCCGGAAATTTACTCTGTTAGCACAAATAGTCATTCAAATTCAAGCAACATCGTCCCGATGGTGGTTGAACAGTCTGGCGTAGGGGAACGGGCGTTTGATATCTACTCGCGGCTGCTGCGGGAGCGGATTGTTTTTCTGGGAACAAGAATCAATGATGTAGTGGCTGACTCGATCATTGCCCAGCTTTTGTATTTAGAAGCCGAAGATCCAACCAAGGATATCCAGATTTACATTCACTCCCCCGGTGGACCCATTCTTGGACTTGGGGGAGTGATTGCGGGAATGGCGATCTACGACACGATGCAACAGATTCGCCCCGATATTGTCACAATATGTTTTGGTGCGGCGACGGATATGGGCGTGATTCTACTAACCGGGGGAACCCCTGGAAAACGCATGTCCCTGCCCAATGCCCGGATTATGATGAGTCAACCCCTAGGCGGTGCCCAAGGACAAGCCGTTGACATCGAAATCCAAGCTAAGGAAATTTTATATCATAAGAATCAGCTCAATGAGCTAATGGCGTATCATACGGGTCAACCTTATGAAAGAATCGCCACGGATACTGAGCGCGACTTTTTTCTGTCAGCAGCGGAAGCCAAAGAGTATGGTTTAGTAGACCAAGTTATCTCGCGAGAGAATCTCAAGAGCGAAGCCACCGTCACTTCTATTAAGTAAGAGGCTCCTTATGTCTAAATACGACTCCCATCTAAAATGTTCATTTTGTGGCAAGTCTCAAGAGCAGGTTCGCAAGTTAATTGCGGGACCGGGAGTCTACATTTGCGACGAATGTGTAGATTTATGTAACGAAATTTTAGATGAGGAGTTGCTTGATTCCAGCGCTCCGGCTCCCCAGCAAGTCCCCCGCTCGGAACCCCCACAAAAACGTCGCACTCGGGCATCCGGTTTGTCACTGAATCAGATTCCTAAACCTCGGGAACTGAAAAACTATCTGGATGAACATGTCATCGGTCAGGACGATGCGAAAAAAGTTCTGTCCGTGGCAGTTTATAACCACTACAAGCGCCTAAGTTTTCTTGAAGCCAAGGCAAAGGGCAAAGCTGGAGCAGATGATGCGGTGGAACTGCAAAAGTCGAATATTTTGCTCTTGGGACCCACAGGTTGTGGTAAAACCTTACTGGCGCAAACCTTAGCGGCTGTACTGGATGTCCCCTTTGCCGTTGCCGATGCGACAACGCTGACGGAAGCGGGTTATGTGGGTGAAGATGTTGAGAACATTTTACTGCGGCTGTTGCAGGTAGCAGATTTGGATGTTGAAGAAGCGCAACGGGGAATTATTTATATCGATGAAATTGATAAAATTGCCCGTAAGAGCGAAAACCCTTCGATTACGCGGGATGTTTCTGGGGAAGGGGTGCAGCAAGCTTTACTGAAGATGCTTGAGGGAACCGTTGCCAATGTGCCACCTCAGGGCGGACGTAAGCATCCCTATCAAGACTGTATCCAGATTGATACAGGCAATATACTATTTATCTGTGGTGGGGCTTTTGTCGGTCTAGAGAAGGTGATTGAACAGCGTTTTGGTAAGCGCTCAATCGGCTTTATTCAGCCGGGAGAAGGTCAATCTAAAGAAAAACGGGCGGCGGATTTACTGCGACATTTAGAACCCGATGACTTGGTGAAGTTCGGGATGATTCCGGAATTTATCGGTCGTATCCCCATCGCGGCGGTGGTTGATCCCTTGGATGAAGAAGCTCTGATCGCGATTTTGACCCAGCCGCGCAATGCTTTGGTGAAGCAATATCAGAAGTTGTTGAAGATGGACAATGTGCAGCTTGGGTTTACCGAAGACTCGCTGCGAGCCATTGCTCAGGAAGCCTATCGGCGGAAAACGGGAGCGCGAGCGCTGCGGGGTATTGTGGAAGAGTTGATGCTAGAGGTGATGTATGAATTACCCTCACGCAAGGATGTGACTCGCTGTACGATTACGCGGGAAATGGTGGAGAAACGTTCGACAGCGGAACTGTTGCTGCATCCGTCATCCCTACCGAAGCCAGAATCGGCATAAACTTTTATTAGTGGTGGTATCAAAACGAATCAAGAATGCCTCTAGTTAACGTTCGCGGCGTCGATCATTACTACGAGTGGATTGCTACGTCCCAGCCGTTGGATGATAAGCCTGTGATGGTGTTCATTCATGGTTGGGGCGGTTCGGCTCGGTATTGGCAAAGTACGGCTGAAGCGCTGTCGGATCAGTTTAATTGTTTGCTTTACGATTTGCGCGGATTTGGGCGATCGCGTCTGCCTTCAGAACCGGTGGAGTTACTCTATGAAATGGAGGATTATGCCGAAGATTTGGCGCTATTGTTAGAGAAACTCGCCCTCAAGCGCGTCTATATTAATGCTCATTCCCTGGGTGCGTCGGTGGCGACGATGTTTCTCAACCGCTATCCGGATCAAGTGGAACGGGCTATTTTAACTTGTAGCGGTATTTTTGAATATGAGGAAAAATCCTTTGCCGCGTTTCATAAGTTTGGCGGTTATGTGGTAAAATATCGCCCCCGCTGGTTTCTAAACATTCCCTTTGCTGGGGCGTTGTTTATGGCGCGATTTTTACATCGTCCTCTATCGGGAACCATAAGTCGGGCATTTTTAGAAGATTTTATCATAGCGGATTATGATGCCGCATTGGGGACGATGCTAACGTCGGTGAGTAAGTATGCGGCGGAGGTAATGCCATCGGAATTTGCCCAGTTAACTGTACCGACGTTATTAGTGGCGGGGGAATATGATCAGATTATTCCATCTGTTTTGGGACAACGGGCAGCCGCGTTGAGTGAGAAGGTGGAGTATTGGGAAATTCCCGATACGGCTCATTTCCCGATGTTAGAAGCCCCGGATGTTTATCTTCAAGGGGTGCGGCAATTTTTAAATGGTGACAGTAGATAAGAATTTTAGGATGTTGCTTTTTTACTTTATTTCAACAAAATTTTTTAGACTCGATAATAATATTCATGTTTTCTTTGCCTTTGAGTTAAATAGAATTAAAACTATATCCCTGACTTTTTCAAGAAGTCGGGGATCTCATTATTCAAGCCGATGGCGATTTAAGGGCGTTGCGAAACTCTTTCGCTGCCTCCAACCGAGAAGTCTGAGCCATCAACACGCAACGGGTGAGCAGG
>CAKZMA010000352.1 GCA_937127375.1 uncultured Coleofasciculus sp.
GGGTTTAATATCTCGATGAATGACAGGGGGTGTTTGCTGATGTAAATAAACCAGGATGTCTAAGACTTGAATAGCAATCTGGCGAATCTCCGTTTCATTCCCCCGCCACCCATTTTGTACCGATTCGGCTAGTGAGCATCCGGGGGCAAATTGTTGGATAATATAGAACGTGCGATCGCGCGGTGTATCTTGATAGAAATAATCCAGATACCGAGGAATCCCCGGATGATTCAGTTGAACCAACACCTGCGCTTCTCGTTCAAACTGTTCAATGGCTTTCCCATCATTAATCTGGCGCAGTGACAAGGCTTTCAGGACAACTCGTTCTCCGGTGTCTAACTCTTCGCCAAGATAGGTGATACTGCTTCTTCCCTGTGCCAAGGGTGCTAAAATACGATAGTGTTGAACAATCTTATTCTCTGGCGCTTGTAGTTGTTCCATAGCCGCGTAACTTGTAACCTGATTGATGGAGTTGTCGCCTATGTTGCTATGTCAATGACTCACTCTATGTAGAGTATGCCCAAATTTGTTGCCAATTCTGTCACCCCCAGAAAATTTTAAGTGAAGTGGATTACTATTCTTATCATTAAACCAAACTTTATTAGCCATGTCGTACAGTGACTTTACCCTCTATGAACTCAAAAGCCAATTTAATCTAATTATTCAGGAACGAGTCGAATTATTTAACCCGGTAGAATCAGTCATCCCCAGCCCCATTTTGCAAGAAATTCTCGCGGAAAATATTCCTCTAGCCTTAGAAATAGATACAGAAAAAGCTCGTTCAGAATTAATTCTTGCCCCTATCCTGGTTGAACTGCGGAAATCATTCAATCGAAGGATTAGTATTTTTTCGGGATCAGAGTTTACCGTTGACAAACAGAAAGGACTCAACGGTAAATGCGATTTCCTGATTAGCCAGTCACCCGAACAATTATATATCAATGCTCCTGTCGCCACCCTAGTTGAAGCCAAAAACGATAACATCAAATCAGGCATCGCTCAATGTATTGCTGAAATGATAGCCGCTCAACTATTTAACCAGCAGAGAAATCAGCAAATTTCCTGTATCTATGGCGGAGTTACCACAGGGAGTAACTGGAAGTTTATGAAATTAGTAGATAATACCGTATCCCTTGAAGCAGGAGAACACTTTATTGGTAATATAGAACTTATTCTGGGCATTCTAACTCAGATTATCCATACTACGTTTCCCCAGACGTAATCAAGCAGCTTTATGGGTCTTCCGTAGTTAGTGTGCTAAATTGTTAGTTTAATTTGCCGGAGTATTTGCCATAAAGGTGTATTGATTGGTTCGCTAGTTATTCCCGTCGATAAACCGAATTGAACCCGTGACGAATGACGAGTGTATATACCTAAAATTATTGCCTTTCCCCCGAAAAAATGCCAGATAATCCCAACACCAGTCAAAATACCTTACAACTATCCCTAACTGCTTTACGGGAACAGGAATTGCAACGCCTGCACAATAGCTTACGCCAAGGACAACAACCGATGGCAGATTGGCAGGGAGGTTCTTTGGCGGTGTCGGCGGTACCGGGTGCGGGGAAGTCTACGGGAATGGCAGTGGCGGCGGCTATTGCGATCGCACGCTATCAACTTCATGGTAAACGACAATTAGTCGTGGTCACGTTTACGCGATCGGCGGCGGCTTCAATTAAGGGCAAAATTCGCGAGTATCTCAAGCCACTACGCTTACCCCAAAATAGTTTTGTCGTCTATACGCTGCATGGGTTAGCCCTGAATATTGCCAACCGCCATCCCGATTTATCGGGGATTAATTTAGATACGCTAACTGTTGTCACCCCCAATCAAACTCACCGCTTAATTCGCGCTTGTGTGGAACAGTGGATTGCCTCGAATCCCCGCCGTTATTCCCTATTATTGGAAGGCGTCAGTTTTGATGGGGAAGAAACGGAACGACTGCGGCGACAATCGGTATTAAGAACCGAAGTGTTACCGTCTTTAGCTTATACCGTGATTCACGAAGCCAAAAGTTCGGGATTATTACCAGAAGACTTATGGGTAATCAGTCAACAAACCAATGACCCTTATGACATATTAGCGATCGCGGCGGGATTATACGAACAGTATCAACGAGTCGCGCGATCGCGAGACTTTATTGATTATGATGATATGATTCTGGCAGCCTTGCGAGTGCTAGAGAATAACACCGTGCGTCAACTCTGGCAACAGCAATTCTTTGCCGTCTTTGAAGACGAGGCACAGGATTCGAGTCCCCTCCAATATCGCTTATTACAAACCCTAGCCACTGATCCGAATAATCCTTACAGTCCCCTCAATTTAATCCGGGTGGGTGACCCCAATCAAGCGATTAACTCTACCTTTACTCCAGCTGACCCCATTTATTTTAATCGCTTTTGTACCCAATGCCAGGAACAGCAGCGCCTAGCTACCATGGATCAAGCGGGTCGTAGTACACCCATTATTATTGATGCCGCTAATTTTAGCTTAAATTGGGTGAATCAGACCTATACGCAAAACCAGGATGAATCTACTCGTCCCTTTCGTCCCCAAACCATCCACCCCGTACCCCCCGATGACCCCCAAACCGACGCCAATCCCCAGCCAGAGGGGAGAGGGTTAGAGATTTATCAACCCAGTGATATTTATCAAACGGTAGAATTGTTGGGACAACGAGTAATAGACCTATTCACCCGCAACCCAGACCATAACGCCGCCGTCTTAGTCCGAGAAAATCGTCAAGGTAATTTTATTGCCCAGAAACTCGACTATCTCAAACGCCAACATGGAATTGAGGTGTATGATGTCCAAGGGAGCGATCGCCATTCCCACATTCCCATTGAAATACTGGCATTATTGCAATTTATTGACCGTCCCCATTCTCCCGATTACCTAAAAGCCGCATTAGACGTTCTAGTTAAACGCCAACTGATTCCCACCCAAGACTTAAACGCCCTCGCCACTTATCCCGAACAATTCCTCTATCCTGGACCCCTTGACCCCCATCCCACCCCTGGAGTCAGTCAAGCCGCCAGATACTGTCGCAGTCTCTTACGGGCGCGTCTAGAACTACCCCATTACCAGCTTATTTCCTTTTTAGCCCTCACCTTACAGTACGACCAATCGGAACTCGCCACAGCCGATAAACTCGCCGAACGAGTGGTCAAACAAACCTATAGTAGCAGCGCCATGCCTGCTACCTTAGCCGCATTAAGTGAAATTGTCTCCTCCGAACGGTTTGAACCCGTAGAAACTGACAACGCCGACTCTCGCTATCTACGTCGTCGTCAACTCACCATTATCACCATGCACAAAGCCAAGGGATTAGATTGGGACTATGTATTTCTTCCCTTTCTCCACGAAGACACCATTCCCGGTAATCCTTGGGTACCCACAGCCGCCCAATTCTTAGGCGATTTTACCCTAGCTGAAGTCGCCCGGGCGCAAATTCGCGCCAGTTTGCACGAACATCAGTTACCCACCGCCATGGAAGCCTGGGAGAAAGCCGGACAACTAAAAACCGCCGAAGAATATCGTCTATTATACGTCGCCATGACTCGCGCCAAACGACTCTTATGGATGTCGGCGGCACAAAAAGGACCCTTTCGCTGGAATACCTTCAGTGGACAAGCTTCAGATAACTTACAGATAAAAAAGCCTTGTCCCGTGTTACCTGTATTAAGTCGTCGCTTCCCCGATTCAGTGGTTTCTCTGGCGACG
>CAKZMA010000353.1 GCA_937127375.1 uncultured Coleofasciculus sp.
GCCTAACGAGGGCGAGAGGTTTAACCGATGCTCAACGATCTACGCTAAAGGGTTTAGGTGCGGTGGAGTAGCTTGATTTTGCTGACCTGACAGCAGTTTTCACATTGATGTAATACAGCTTTGTTAGATCTGCACGGCGTAAGATGCCCCTAATTTTTTCATAGTTTTTCTATAGTTTTTTCCCTTGATTTATATAAGATATTGCTGAATAAACCTGATTATATATTAGTTGACAGCTCAGTTGAGTCGAATTACCATTTATGGTGTAAGTTAGATAGTGTGAATGTTAACAATGTATTGAGTTGATATTGAAAATAGTTGCACTATCTATATTCAATTCAAATATCGAATCAAGGAGTTCAAATGAACAATCGGCAACAGATTGAAGAAACTCTCGTAACGAAGGCTTTACAAGATGACGCATTCAGACAACAGCTACTCTCTAATCCTAATTCAGCTTTGGAAGCAGAATTAGGACAACCGCTTCCTGGTGGAATCCAACTCCGGGTTGTGGAGGAGACCCCAGATACGCTTTATTTAGTACTACCGACAAAAGTTGCTTCATCAGAAGAGTTGTCTGAGGAAGCGTTAGAGTCCGTAGCAGGTGGTGCTGTTTTTGTAATCGGCACAGAAAACGGGTGGTAGAGCTAATTATGCCATGATTTTAAGTAGTCAGACAAAAGTTTTTGGAACTGTGCAAATTTTTGTAAATGCGACTTTAATTCCCTTGAAGCAAAGGTTACAAGCATTTGGGGTTTCTGGGTACATTGCCGTTTATTTATGTCCGACTACTTATTACTCTAAATAGATTTTGAATCGGTGGTATTTGTATATATTATCTTATTCCACCGATTCATTTAGAGAACAGCTTAGAGCCAATGACCACCAACAAATATTACAGTTTATTACTTGAGTAGTCTAGCATGAATGAAATTCGGTTAAGCAAATCCCAAAAAGCATTAATACAACATAATCTATTTCAGGCAAAAAAAATAGAAAATAAAAATAAACATCTAGGATTTATAAATGCCCCCTTGCAAAACAAGGAAGAAATAATAATTCTAAGCCATGTAAAGCGTTTTATTGAGAGGCAGCAGGGAGACCCAGGTTTTAGGCAGCAATTATCTATAAATCCCGATAAAGCCGTTGATCAATACAAGATCAAGGTTGACCCTGAGGAAATTAGACCACTATGGGATCAAAAATTCTTTAAAGACCACGTTAACTCTGAATTCAATAAATCGCATTGGGCTTCAATCAAGGATGCCTTGATAAAAAAATATGGTCAAAAAGCAAATATTACTGAATCCGTAAAGATTTTTTTAGATTTTTTTGCCGATGAAGCAGAATCTTTCCAAGATAAAATAAAGCAAATTGCAAATTCTACAATTGACCCTCGTTTTAAAGCATGGCGAGAGCGGCAAATTAATCGCACAAAAAGTCAGTTCAAAAAAGTGGTTTACGAGTCAATCCTTCATATACCTGTTTGTTTTGAACTCAGTAAAGGATGTTCTGTCGGCTGTTGGTTTTGTGGTGTCTCTGCACCTCGCCTAAGTGATATTTTTCTTTACAGTGAAGAAAATGCTCGATTATGGCGTGAAGTCCTTGAACTCGTCCAAGAAATGCTCGGTTTAGCTGCAAGTACAGGCTTTTGTTACTGGGCAACTGATCCACTAGATAATCCAGATTACGAAAAATTCTGTATAGATTTTTCTGAGATTATGGGAATTTTTCCTTCCACAACAACGGCTCTAGCTTTGAGAGATCCAGAACGCACACGTTCACTCCTGAAACTCTCAACAGAACAAGGATTATGTGCCAATCGATTTTCAATTATTTCTTTAGAAAATTTAAGAAGACTGCATGAAGAGTTTACGGCGGAAGAACTAGTATTTGTGAAGTTAGTTTTGCAAAACAAAGAAGCTATTGGCATAAAGGCAGTTGCCGGAAGGGCGCTGTATAAAAAGCCAAAAAACAGTCCTGACAATCCTGAACCCGAACAAACAACGATTGCCTGTGTGAGCGGTTTTTTATTCAGCATGGTTGATCGTAGTGTTAAGCTGATTAGTCCTTGTCCAGCAGATGACCGTTGGCCCCTAGGTTATATTGTTTACGATCAAGGGAATTTTTGTGATGCCAATGATTTAAAAAATTTGTTGGAAAGAATGATCGCCAAGAACATGCCTATCCAAATCAAAAACACAGACAAAATAAAATTTCGCCGGGACTTAACTTATGAGAGTCTACCCGACGGATTTAAAGTATCTACCAAATTTTTAACGCGCACGTATCGTCATGGTCGTTATCTCAAAACGCTCGGAGATCTGATCCAACAAGGGGATAAAACTGCGGAAGAGATTGCTGGGTATTGTGAGAGTTACGGAATTGCCAAGGCTGATATATTTGACCGGATTAATGAACTATTCAATAAAGGTGTTTTAGATGAGGAACCACCATCCGAATAGTCTCCCTGAAAATCCCAACAAAATATCTTGAAGTCTGACATGAATAATACCCTTGAAGATACCTTAAAAGTCATTGTCGAGCCTTACATGCCCCATCAGCTAGTTTCCCCGAAAAATTTATCCTGCATTAGTGCAATTGCTCGAATGCTACCTGGGGATATTACGAACTTTTTCGGTTTTGAGTGCCGCTTGGGGACAAGCTCATCCAGAGCCGACTTTTTGTTGACTACAGCTAGTTCTGAAAGTGGTAGAGACATTTTGTCCGGTGATCACGCCACGATTAAGTTGCCAGAAATCCTTTACACGAATCCGGTGTGGAACTGTATCCAAAATTTCTGTCGTCACTGGGCTGATCCAATATCGCCACTTCACGAAAAGGTGGATAATGTTTGGTTGGAATTTGATGTCGATAGCCAATTACCTCAAATCCCAGTTCCGAGCTTTTTTTTGGGTTCAAAAACAATTAAAGCTAGTCATTTCAACACTATACTGCCTAAGTTGACCACTCATCCGCAACAATGGCTTACTGAAACAGCTTTGCCACTTTTACTGAATCAGCTACTACCTGTTCAGGTTGAACAAAAGTTATTTGAATGTCTTGATTCATTGCCAACCCAAGCTTATATTTTTCAGATGGGAGTTATGCTAGCGAGAAAATCTGACGCCGTGCGAATTTGTGTGCGCGATATTACCCCGCAACAAATCCCAGAGTATCTAACCCGTATTGGTTGGAGAGGTTCAGTGAGTGACATCAAGGCACTCATTCTCAAATTATCCAATTTGGTTGAGCGCATTGATCTAGATTTGGATGTTAGCTCCACCATTTTGCCTAAGCTTGGGCTGGAATGTTACGTTCAGATTAAACCTGGCTCTAAAGGACTGCAATTTTTGGATTACCTGGTTGATGCTGGACTATGTTTGCCAGAAAAACGGGATGCTCTAGTAGCATATCCGGGTTACACCCACGAAAGATTAAATCGTGAATTATGGCCTCAGCACCTGCGCCACTTTTCGGATTTTCTAGAAAACAGAGTTTTAAGTACTTTTTTCCGCACAATACATCACATCAAAGTTGTTTATCAACCGGATAGAGCTTTAGAAGCCAAAGCCTACCTTGGTGTTAAACATTATTGGTTACCACTCGCCTCACTACAGCAGCAGAATAGAACCCTGAAAACAGCAACTTCCTGATTTTCGCTGTGTCGGCTTCCCTGAGTTAGAACTATTATCCGGGAGCATGTCAGTTTTACACAAAACTCTTAAGTCGGTTGGGTAGAGCGTAAGCGTTACCCCACTCTCGATGGTGTTGGATTACTCAAAAAGAAGGCTGCGCCTACGTTTCCCAATCCAACCTACACAGGTGACATGCTCCCTATTTTCCCTTAATAACCGCAGTGTCTCAGTCAGTGGAGAGAACATTAAAATGCTAGTGTCTGAAATCCTACAAGCGCTTCCGGCTTCTGTGAGTTGGATGGTGCTATTCAACTTGTCTGCCATTCGCGAGTTAGCTGATGAAGCAACCATCCGACAAATGTACCATCTACCCGAAACGATAGACTTGACACCTTACAGTCATGTCGTTCTCACCAGTCACGGCAGATTTTTGGCATTGCCGGATGAATTACAACTCATTGAACCCCGATCAGGAACAAGTTGGTCTGATCAACCCAGTCAAGATTCCCTCCATGACCGATTTTCAAATCAGCTACAACTATTTCCCGTCGATGAAGCCGATTGCCTGGGTCTCGGTGAAAAGCCTCCTTTTACCCCAGTCTTACTTCATATTAAAATTAAATCGGGTTATGGAGAAGCAAAAGCAATCTTTGAGCGAGAGCCTTCTCAAGACCATTATGAATTACTCCGAGCCGTGGGGGTAACCTTTGTGGCTGGAGAATTCAAAGAATCTTACTATTTAGCCCAGTTTCAAAACCGTTTACCGATTCATATCCATGCCGGGATTTTGTCTCACTTCAGCCGCACAGCACATTGCAACCTGTTTTTCCTCCAGCATGGTACTATAGATCCACCTTTAGAAGCAGGCTTACTCAAAGCCTGCCAAGACCGAGTGACATGGGCGAGAAATCGCGGTTTCTATGCTTTGGCAAAACTGGCACAGGAGGCTTGTCAGCAACCCATGGCAATGACCTGTCAGCCACCTCTACCGGGTCAGCCTTTCCCCTATGGCGACTTGGTTCCTCTGGGCTTTATCCTAAAAGCGTTGAATACCCCAGCATCTTTATCCATCGCTGAGTCAGGGGCTATTTTAGCAGCGCGTCAGGCATTAAGCCAATTTTTACTGAATCAGCGTCAAGGTCATCTTTGGGCTTTTCATACAGAGCGATTAGTCACTTCTACAGACTCGGTGTTGGTACTACAAGGGTTCAATCATCCAGAAGCCGTAGAGGCGCTCGAAAGCTTTGCTGATGGGCAAGGCGGTTACTATCCTCAACTCTGGTCAAGTGAGCCACAACCGGGAAAGATGCTGTTTGATGAAAGCTCTCGCCATTGGTGCCAATCTGATTATGCCACAACTTGTCTGGTCAGGGCATTACGGCAGGACGTCGGACTAGACACCAAAACCCCAGTCGATTACTTAGCAGCGGGGTTTGAGCATCGCAGTGGTTTATATTTTGCCAATCCTTACCTGGTGGATTGGGTTTTAGCCCGTGCGATTCGCCAAGACGAAGCAGCCGCACCATGGCGACAGAAACTTCTGGCTGAGGTTCTTGCCAGCATGAATGAGGACTATTCTTTTGGCACTTATGATGTCCCGATGTCCACTGCTTTAGCTATCCTAACGATGGCTACCCTAGGGTTTAGAGGGCGGACAATGGGAGTGGCTCAATTACGACTGTTAGAATTCATGGATTCTCACAGCCTTTTGCCCGCAGCAACACCATTTTACTCCAGCTTACGACTTGACCCGAAAATTCCTGCCAAGACTTTACTCGAATTACTAATGATTGATTCTTTGGCTCCGAATCAATCAAGCCATCGCCAAGAACAAATTCATCAAGTTTGGGGAGACTATCATGGCATTTCTTTCTATGTTGATACGCATCAAATGATTACTACAGCTCTGGCTGTATTAGCCCTATCAGAAAAATGTTTACTGGAGCAACAGGATTTGACGTTGAGCGATTACCGCCAGTCGGCAGTTCATCCGCGTTATCAATGTGTCAGTCATTCCGACTATATCACCAAGTTTGCGCTTCCTCCTTTTCTGAGGAGAAAAAACTAACGATGGAAGTTGAGTTTTATTTTTCTTTTTAATTAAAGAAAAAAATTAGTAAATTGAAAGACAAAAAAAAATGAAGTTTTTTTATGGAAGAGGTATTTCCTCTAGTAATCCTACTACATCTCAGCAAAAAGCCTGGACTGCGTTAGCGAACGTAGAGAGGGGGGTTTGTAAGAGGGGGAAGATGACTATCAAAACTCAGCTATTAAAGTTTTGGCGCAAAGGGTTTAAAAGTAGCATTACCGTCACTATTACTTTGAGTTTATTGCCATTAATGCATACATTATCGCTAGCTAGCAGTAATAATTCTGATGACCCCCCGCCGAAGACTACAGGAATTTCAGGCGCTTCCAGAGGATGATACTCAAACAAAAACATCTTTATTTGGCTATGATTTTACTTTTTCCAGAGTGACATAATAGCGATAGCATTTCTCAATTACATAAGGTACACCTTTAGGCTCATCGTTAGACTCTGAAAGTGTCTTTATTCCTAAGCTGAAGTGCATTTAATTTAGACATTTTAAACGCAGTATAAAAGCGTTCAAATCCTCTCCCCCTGCTTTCTTTGCTCTCTTGAAATGGGAGGATCACACACAATTTTGCGCGTTAGCTCTTTTTAGAGGGCTTGAACTATTTAAATATCGTTGCTTTGGAGAATGGTGTTTCCAAAATGGGATGCTCCCCTTGAACTCCCGCAGCCTCAAAAAGCAAATTAAATGCGTAACAGGTTATATCTATATTTTTGCCAATATTGGAAATCCATTTTCCCAAAATAAACTGGTATTCTTATCCGATCAAAAATATAGTCTAATAATAGAGAACATTAGACCAATAGAAAAGCAGGTTAAGTCAAAAAAATGACTTTTATAAGAAACAGATAACTACCGATAAGGCTGCCAACTGTTCGTGTCTGTGTTCAGTCAAACCAACAACAAAACAAAGGAGAAATCAGATGTCTATTGAAAGC
Organism: uncultured Coleofasciculus sp.; assembly: GCA_937127375.1. GTDB lineage: Bacteria > Cyanobacteriota > Cyanobacteriia > Cyanobacteriales > Coleofasciculaceae > Coleofasciculus. Next base: position 6,673 of record CAKZMA010000353.1, read on the forward strand.
GTCAATCAGTTTTTCCAAGAAGTAGGGCAAGATGCGGCTATGCAACAGCAGTTGCAATCGGCAACGGATAAACCCAGCTTTGTGAATAAGGTGATGGAGCTGGGTCATCAAAAAGGCTACGGTTTCAGCGCCAGTGAGGTCGAGACATCGCTCAATTCACTTGCTGCCCAAGTCCAGAGTCAGACAGGTGCCGATGGCGAGTTGTCCGAGGATGAATTGGAAGCCGTGGCAGGAGGAGGATTTTGGGGTGGCGTATTTCAAGGAGTTGTTGCGGGTTTCTTTTACGATGTGGCTAAAAAATTTATGTAATCAGGAATATACCCAAGTCATAGGGTCGGAAGTTTTTATCCCAAATCCGCTTCGATAGCACCTCTGTCCTTAAAAGACACAAGTTAATCCCGAAGAGGATTTAACGGATTCTTTCCCAGGATACCTAATAAACCGGATTTGGTATTACTCCCAGAAGTTGGAAGGTTGGGAGGGGTACAATCCCCTTCTAATTCTCTATGTGGAGCATTTGCCGATTGAGGATGAGGCGGCGGCACGGCGTTTCTATCAGCGCTACTCATCAACAGTTTTGGAATTCCGTCCTGCGTACTGGGCTGTTGCCCTACTGAAACTTTAACAAAGATAACCGCATTGCCTACGAGCGCAGCGTCTTCTCCACCTCTGCTGCCAACTGGTCTGACTTTCGCTGTTTTACTCAACAAAATGGTCAATCTGGATTAAGTGTCAGTTGGTCTCTGAATGAAGATGTTTAAATCGATTCCAGTCATGAGTCAAGATACAGCGCCCGTTAAACAAACATTTCTTGTTGTTGACGATCACGAGGCAATTCTCGCAGGCACTATCCCAGCGCTTCAGGGAAAGTACCCGGAAGCAAAAATTCTAACAGCCCAAGATGCACAGACAGCATTAAGTCAAGTGGAAGGGTATCACCCCAACTTGGTTATTGTTGACTTGTGTCTCCCGGAGAAACCTCACGCCCCTGCCCAAACTGAGGTGGGCATTCAACTACTTAAAACCTTGATGGAGAGTCCTCTCGCTCCCAATTTGGTCGTACTCAGTACGAATGTCAAGCCACTGGTGCGCCTCAAACCAACGATCAATGCCTATGAAGGTGGCTTTGCTGCGATGGATAAGTCCTTACCCATCCAAGAAATGTTAAGACTGATTGACTTAGCACTGCGAGGCTCGATTTATCTGTCCCCAGAACTGCGATCGCGCCCCGAATTTGATCGCAAATGGCTCGAAGTCCTCAAGCTCAAATTTCAAGAGGGCTTGACGGATAAAGCGATCGCCCAAAAAATGAACGTAAGTGATCGCACCGTGCGAAACTACTGGATTAGACTGCAAGATTCTCTAGGCATCTATAATGAACCGGGTAAAGAACTGAGAATTCAAATTGAGATTGCTGCCCGAAAAATCGGATTAATTAATTGATGAAGTTCGCGCTTCCTAACAAGGGAAAGTTTAAGAAAACAATCCGCCAACACGTCAAATTCTGGCGTGAAGTGGCGCTGCCTGGACTTTCGGTTGTAGGACTCGTGATGCTAGTTCGGTCAATGGGATGGCTACAATCGCAAGAGTGGTTGGCTTTTGATCGACTGCTCCGTCTGCGACCCGCTGAAGCCGTCGATACACGCATAGTCATTGTTGGGATTAATGAAGACGACATCAATTATGTTGAAAGTTTCCCCATACCTGATAGCCAACTAGCAAAACTCATAGATATTCTACAAACCTATAGACCCAGAGTAATCGGCTTCAATATTTTTAAAGATAAAAATAGAAATATAGAGCGCACAAAACTCGGCTCAGTTTTCAGAGATAGTCCCAATATCATTGGTGTTGAAGTCGCTTTAAATCAGTCAGAAACTTTTAACGTAAAACCTCCGCAAGAGTTACCGCTAGAGCGAGTTGGTTTTGCCGATCTAATTGTTGATGCAGATGGCAAACTGCGACGTAGCATTCTGGCGAGTAAAACTCACAATGGAGAGCTAAAATACTCCCTATCTTTGCGTCTGGCGCAAGCTTATTTGCACGAGAAAGGCATAGTTTTTAAACATGGCAGTCGCTCTTACGATCCCATTCAATTTGGCTCAATTAAGCTACCTCGCTTTCTTCCCAATTGGGGAGGATATGTAAGAGCTGATGCCAATGGAAATCAAATAATACTAAACTTTCGCTCTCATCGGCAACCCTTTCGTACCTTATCTCTTAGAGATGTTCTCACTCGTGAATTCGATCCAAATTGGATTCGCGATCGCGTGGTGATTATTGGCATGACTGCCGCCAGCGTTAAGGATAATTTTATTACCTCAGCGGTTAAAGGAACAGTTTACACTGACGCTTTAGGAATTCAAAACTACTCTAACCAATATCAATGGATTTATGGCGTAGAAATTCACGCCCATGCCACCAGTCAAATCCTGAGTACAGTATTAGACAGACGACCTATTTTAAGGGTTTGGTCAGAAATTGGGGAGTATTTATGGATTTTAAGTTGGGGTTTATTGGGCATTATTTTGGGTTTAATATTGCAATCACCTTGGAAAACATTCTTAAGTCTTGGGGTAGCTAGCTTAGTACTTGTGGGGATTTGTTATATTTTCCTCGTTTTGGGTTGGTGGATTCCCTCAGTTCCCACCTTGTTAGCGCTTGTCGGTGCTGGACTAACGACATCCTTTTTTGACCGCGATTTGAGAGCATTGCTCGAACAGCGCAGTTTAACGCTTAAGCGTTCCTTTGAGGCAATTCATAACGGACCTTTGCAAACTCTTGCGGTAATGTTAAGGAATCGCGGTGAAGAAGAGGTATCAACTGAGGAGTTGCGATCGCAACTTCAAGAACTCAATCAAGAGTTACGCAGTATTCCTGATTCCCTCTCTCAAGAAATGCTTTCTCACGATGATAGTCTTTGTCTAGAGGGAAATGTGATTCTGGATTTACAGACTCCAATTGCTGAACTGCTTTATCAAGTTTACGACATCACCTTAAGAAGACCTTTTCCAGGATTTACAACAATCCTGAGTTTTATTCCTCCCAATTTTGAGCCACTAGAAGATAGCTACTTCAGTACAGCTAAAAAGCGATGTTTATGCCTATTTTTACAAGAAGCGCTGTGCAATGTAGGGAAGCACGCCAAAGATGCCACTCGTCTTGATGTCATCTGTACGCGGGAGTCGCTCTGGTGTTGCCTGAAAATTATTGATAATGGAGCTGAAGTTATTTCCCAATCTAACGATACAAGTGTTCAGGGAGGAACCAAGCAAGCTCATGAAATCGCCCGACAACTGAGGGGTAAGTTTCGGCGATTTTCGCACTCTCCTCAAGGCACTGTCTGTGAGCTGACTTGGCCAGTAGCAATCGCTTGGTGGCAGCGATTTTAATCTGAAGTCCACCCGTTTCAAGGTACTACACCCAGCGTCAAGCCTTATTGAGATTAGTAATCGTCTGCTTACTATTGCTAATTCTGTTATGGTTACCCGATATGCTCAACGGGGAGTGACACTCCCGTATTTTACTTTTATAGCACATCAATTAAACCCTATAAATACGTATAAACTCAGATAAAGTTAGGATTTATTTAAAATACTGAAAAAATATGAACAAACCCGAATCATTCTCCATTGACGGCATTGAAACATGGTATTAAATTAAAAATGTTCTGTATTTTTCTCTACTTGGTCAGTCATCTATAACTTACTCATTCCACATTTACAAAGGTTCTATATATGATAAACATCGCTATTTGTGCCAGAAAATGATAACTCAATAAATTAGCAGCCTAGGAGATTCGCTGTTACTTGCGATCATTGAAACACTCGAGTTATCGCTCTTACTGACACGATTTTTTGATTTGGCTACAATGTTTAAAGGGAAAAGTTATGGTAGATGTATGCCTAGTCTCAATGCCCTACGCTGCAATCCAACGACCGTCGATTGCCCTTGGATTGCTAAAAGCTAGCTTGACACAAAAGGGGATCGAATCGATCGCCCTCTACCCCAATATTTGGTTTGCAGAAGAAATTGGCTTGTATAAGTATGCCGCATTGAGTGAAAGTCCCTCCCCACTGCTCATGGGTGAATGGACATTTTCGGGAGCAGCATTTCCAGACTTCCAGCCCAATCACACAGCATATCTAAGTGCGATCGCTTCTGACAAAGATCTGATCAAGCCCCATGAACTTGAGTGGGTGCGCCAGAAGGTAACAGGGTTTATTGAACGAGTAGCACATTCTATTCTGGAGTTGCAGCCTCGTATTGTTAGCTGTAGTTCCATGTTCCAACAGCATTGTGCTTCGCTAGCTCTACTGCGGCGAATTCGAGAACTCGACCCAGACATAATCACACTGATGGGTGGTGCCAATTGTGAAGGACCAATGGGGCTTGCGACCCATCGAGAGTTTACCTGGGTGGATGTTGTTGCGTCAGGAGAAGGAGATGACCTGTTCCCTAAACTGTGCCGCAAGCTTTTAGACAAAGGTCGCGACATCGAACCCTCAGAGTTGCCCTACGGCGTCCTCAGTCCGGCACATCGCCGCCTTAATCTCGTAGCCACAGAAGCTCCCAGAGCGTCTGTGCAGGATTTAGATCGAGTGCCAATCCCTGACTACAACGATTACTTTCAAACCCTTCACCGTTCCCAGCTATTCCCGTATATTAAACCAGGACTCCCAGTGGAAACCTCGCGAGGCTGCTGGTGGGGACAAAAACAACATTGCACGTTCTGCGGCTTAAATGGAAACGGAATGACTTATCGGTCGAAATCCCCAACTCGGGTAGTCCGGGAATTCGTCCAACTGTCTCAGCAGTACGGTCTACGAAAGTTCCTAGTTGTTGATAATATCCTGGATATCGGTCACATTAAAACAGTTTTGCCCATCTTCGCCGCTTTGCCAGAACCCTACAAAATCTTTTACGAAACAAAGGCGAATTTGAAGCGCCAGCACATGCAACAGCTAACCGAGGCTGGCGTAAACGCCATACAGCCCGGTATTGAAAGTATGCATGACTCAGCTTTGAAGTTGCTTAACAAAGGTAACTCCGCTGCAATCAACGTTCAGTTGCTCAAGTGGGCTAGGGAGTTTGGAATTGCTGTCATCTGGAATTTTTTGGCTGGAATTCCTGGGGAGTCCTCTGCATGGTACGCGGAGGTACTCGAATGGTTGCCTTGGATCGTACATCTGCAACCCCCATCACGTTTAGGCACGATCCGGTACGATCGCTTTAGCCTCTATCACGAGCGAGCCGTGGATTATGGGCTAGCACTTTCACCCAATAGAGCTTATTTCCACGTTTATCCGCTTTCACCTGAAGCAATGGCTGACTTAGCCTACTATTTTGAGGAGGAACGTCACCTGGATGATCACGAATGTGCTGAGGTAAATGGCAGGAAATTTGATGGCAAGGGTTCTAGATTTAGCTCGGAGCAGATAGAACTAGGAAAATGGGTAGAGCGGTGGATAGAGCTGTTCAAGTCTGAAACCCCGCCTGTTTTGCAAACGATTGATGATGATGGGGAGCGGCTGAGAATCATTGATACCAGACCCTGTGCCACTGATGGTGAGATAACCCTAGAAGGACTAGCCTATCAAGTGTACAGGGCTTGCGATCGCGTCCTAACACAACGGGAACTCATAGATGCACTGCGTAGGAATTGCGGAATTGATGTTTCTTGGAGTGATATTCAGCCCGTTGCAGATGAGCTAGTGTCGCGCAGAATTTTATTGGCACAAAATGGAAGGCTATTGAACCTAGCCGTTAGGGGGTCGATGCCGCCCCTTCCAAACTACAGAGAACTTCCGTTAGGCTATCTAGATATCCTCAGTTTCCTTCACGATGCTCGCAAGCAATTGGAGTCTCAACTACAACAATCTATCCTATGAATAACACAACACAATTTACCGTGGGATTAGTAATCGTTTGCTTACTATTGCTAATTCTGTTATGGTTACCCGATATGCTCAACGGGGAGTGACAATCCCGGAAGCCTGTCAGGGAAAGCACGGTCGATTAGGACTTTCCGCACCATTGTTCCAGACGCATGCAACGTCTGGAACTAGCTATAACACTACGGGCGTACGTTAGGGCATTCCCCTGTTGCCTATTGCCAGAAATTTGATAGAATATGTGCTAATCCAATCCGCTTAAATCCTTACACATTGATGCCAACCCAGAACAGTGCAGAAGGCAGATGGCAAAAGATAGTTTCCATCAACAGTTTAAAACTGCATTAATCAAGGATAAATGGACAATCACTCACGATCCCTTGACGATTCGGATTAGTGAAGCGGTAAAACTGCAAATTGATTTAGCCGCCGAGCAACTATTAGCCGCCGAACGAGACTCAGAGAAAATCGCTGTCGAAATTAAAAGTTTTATTGGAGATTCAGATGTTAGCACATTTCATACAGCTCTCGGTCAATAGCTGAATTATTGTCAAGCCTTGGAAGAACAAGAACCTGATCGTATCGTCTACTTAGCCATTCCTACGGAAACCTATCAGGATTTTTTTCAACTTCCTTTCATTCAACGCGCTCTTAGACGCTACCACGTCAAGTTGATCATTTATGATCCCAAACAGGAGGAAATTCGGCAATGGATAAGATAGAACGCTATCGAGAATTCGTCCAACAAATCTTGACCGAACATGCCCAACTGAGTCCCACAACAGACACGGTTCAGGCACAACTCATCTTTGACACGCAACATCACCACTATCAACTTGCTTACGTCGGTTGGCAAGGGGATAAACGGGTATTTGGACCCATCATGCATTTTGATATTCAAGACGGCAAAATTTGGATTCAATATAACGGAACCGAAGACTCGGTAGCCGAACGCCTAGTCGAAATGGGTGTTCCCCCCTCCGATATCGTTATTGGGTTTCATTCAGCTTTTAAACGCCAATTTACCCATTATGCGGTTGGCTAACAATACCATTGCGATCGCGACGGCATTGGTAGTAGAGACGTGCCATGGCACGTCTCTACTACGGGGATACG
>CAKZMA010000354.1 GCA_937127375.1 uncultured Coleofasciculus sp.
TTTAGTTTTGGACAATTAGCCTGTAGAGACGTTGCCGCCAACATCTCTCCTATCAGTTAGCCAAGCGATCGCGAAAATACTCCTCATACAACTGGCAGCTTACCACCACGCGATCGCGAACCCAACGCACTAACCCGAAACTGTGCAGCTTCACCATTTGAATCGGATCAAGTTCTACAGCGTCATTTGCCTTAAGCACCTGCTGATACGCCACCGCTAAATCTGGATACTGGCGCAGCCTCCCTAAAAGGCAATGCAAGTGATTCCCATAGATTCCTGTATCCGTCGCTACAGTTTCTACTACCGATTTTAAACTCACCTGATGTTTGACCATTTCATAGAACATCAAACGCACCAAATAGGGAAACCCCCCCAATAACCGCATCAGCTGATCCAGTTCCTGGGATGATAAATAGAGTCCATAACGCTTTGCCAACTCGTAGACTTGTTCACGAGTAAACGGGGATAACTGAATCCCTAACCCCACAGTCAACAGCGATTGATAGGTATGAAACCAACGATAACCCTCAGAGGAATGAACTAGCACCAAGCGCAGGTTTGAAAAGACAGGGATATCTTTGGTATCCTCTTGCCAGGAGTGTAATAATGCCAAAAAGTCTGCCGCGATCGCAGGATACTCGAAGACTTGATTCACTTCATCAATGGCTAATACCAACGGGCGATCGCTGCTTGCTAGCAAATACTCCTGGAAATAAAGCGTGCAGCTAACCAAACTACCCATATCTTCATCCCAATACTCATCCAGCTTCGGTTCTAGCCTAAGCTGTCGTGCCACATTGACACAAAACCAGCGCAGAAATGTTGCGATCGCACTAAACACTGAACTCTCCGCCTGATTCAAACTTAATCGTACCGTCCGATAGTTCTGCTTTTGGGCATCCGCCAGAATTCTTGCCATTAACGAGGTTTTCCCCATCTGCTGGGAACCCTGCAAACGCAGGATAGTGGCAGGTTGGCGGATTTGCTGACAGCCGTCTGATTCTATAGGCGATCGCTCAATATAATAGATAGAGTTCAACGGAACTTGTCCCTCTGGTACTTCTAAGGGAACAAACTGCCTAGGTTTTAGGAAGTTAGCCGTTGCCAAACCCTTCTCACTAAACAGTCTTCGTTCGAGTACCGAGCGAAAATTCGTCTTATTAACTTTTTCCCCGCAGGCGTTTGAGAGTAAGTGCCATAACTTCGGCGCGACACCTTGCTTAATATAGTTGGCAGAATAACCATTCTCTTGAGCAATTTGGTCATACGTCTTAGGTTCATCCTGCCATGATGCCCACAGAATCGCTTTTTGAATATAACTCAGCGAATGATCGGTCTTGGCAACCAGGAACGTATCAATGCATTCCAATACCTGGTCAATCGGACGATGCCCCTGTTTAATCATCCTATCTATGCCTTCTCACCCTGTAGCGCCATTACCGTTTAGAACATGTCACGCCTTGTCAATTCATATAAGTTCATAAAATTTAGACAAAGATGACTCCCTCAACTTATCAGTTTAATATATTGACAATTACATAATTTTGTGCATCAAGTCGAGCTAGACGCGAATAAATAGTGACCTGTCTTTGACCAAGATATCAACTTTATATATTGACAAATCTAAAAATTTGAGTAAATTGGTAACTTTGTAACATCCTATTGAGTTTGTCAACCCTCTTATTTAAAGAGTCTGTAAATTTTTGGGGACAGCAATTAAAGATTAGATAAAGCTTCGCCGTTCAGCCGCACCAATTTTATATCAAATTTATATATTGTTGATAGAGATTAAATTTGGCATCATAAAAAGTATAGATGGTAGGTTGTGAAACACCATAAAATTTATTCCTCAGTGTAACGGGGATAGGCTGGAAGAGAGGTCGCTGGTATTGATCCGCATTCTTGGCTAAAGCTATTAACGAAAAATCGCTTTGGATTTGAGTGATTGTTAAGGCGTCGTAGCTGGAGCGATCGCTGTGACAAACGGGCGTCTAAAACTTCAATGGATTTAACCGGAACCCTAGGGATTTTCTCTGAAAAACTTAACCGATAAACACTGGTCTGAAAAGCTCAATTTGTCGGGGAGAGTTCCCGGAAGTATTATCCTTGTTTAGAAAACGGATTTAAATATCATGAAAATCCTTATCGTTGAAGATAACTTAGACTTTGCCGAAGCCTTATTTGAATGTCTCACATTTGAAGGCTATATCGTCGATGTAGTCACAAACGGTGCAGCAGCTTGGGAAAGGGCAGTAATCACTGACTATGACTTGGTACTTTCTGATATCGAGCTTCCCAAACTAGATGGGATAAGTCTGTGTAAAAAATTGCGTTATCATGGCTATCGTCTGCCTATATTCCTAATGACAGGTTTAGAACGAGATTTGCCAATAATCTTGACGAATGAAGCCAAAGCTAATGGTTATTTTTTCAAACCGTTTAGTTTCCAAAAGTTATTAGAGCGGATTCAATCCCACTGTCTCTGTTGCTAAGTCAAACGTCTTCGGGGAGGAATGGCTGGCGTTCTGTAAAACTTGTCCCGAATAACCACTGAAAAAAATCAAAACTTCTGTATAGATCAGGGCTTTTGCTTACCTCCCTACTTTAAAGAATTTAAAGTCAACCCTTAAAAACCCTTTCAATTATCATGTGCATCACAGGTTCTCTTGCTGATTTTTCTCTACCCCAAGTTTTTTGCTTACTAGAAACCGGACATCAAAGCGGTTTACTCACTCTGCATCCTGAAGGTACGGATCAAACGTCCTCGAATCAAGCGTATTATATCTGGGTGTATCGGGGACAGCTTGTGGCAATGGCAAATTTGTTGGATCATCAAGGGTTAGTCTCCTTAATTGCCCAACAGCGCTGGCTCAAGCATATCTGTCCATCCAGTCTCTTTGCTAAACTGAACCGATTATGTCCTAAGCATCAACCTTTGGGTTCTTATCTGAAAAAACAGGGTATTTTAACCAACCAACAACTCAAGTGGCTATTTCAATCTCAAGTTCTCCAGCCCTTATGCAATGCATTTCAACTTAAAGCAGGTCATTTTAGGTTTGATCATAATGTACCGTTACCGACAATAGAAATGACAGGTTTGAGTATATCGGCGACACTCGCCACGTTGATGGGACTGAGAAATTTGCCAAGCTGGGATGCTTTGGCGGATCACTTACCTGATCCGGATATGGGTTTAGCCAGTTTAGGGACAGATCAGTCTGAGTTTCCATTAAATGACCTAGAGTGGCAAGTTTGGACGTACACGGATTGCATGGTATCTCTCAAATCCATCGCCCAATACCTACAACTTCCCCTGAAAACGGTACAGCAGATTGCTTTTCGCTTAATTGCGATCGGTTTGGCGGAAGAGATGTCTCTAGCGATAGAGGATGACTATACCCCAGCCATTGAGTCTCAATCATCAGGGTTACGCCAAGATTCCTATAGGGAAGTCGTTAGTTATTCGTTTCTGCAACATTTACTAGGATTTTTAGTTCCTAAAGCGTCTTAGTAACTTACAGCAGATTTGGTGGTTGATGAGGTACAGTCTCTAAGCAAGATCCCCGAC
>CAKZMA010000355.1 GCA_937127375.1 uncultured Coleofasciculus sp.
TGCAGGCGGGTCGCCCCTACTTTGCTGATTTGAGCGATTAGCCGAGACTTGATTGATTGGCAGATTCTTTTACCTGTAGGTCGGTATGTCGGATAAGAAACCTAAGGAAAATCCCCTCAAACGAATTCTGGTTGTATGCTCAATGGTAGCCTTTCTGGGTTCTACGGGCTATGGGCTATTTGGTCTATATAGTAATGCCTTACAGCAACCGCAGACGACGGCTACCTCGGAAGAGGCGTCGGTTGATCAACAGCTAGCGGCGAAGGAACGGGGGTATGAGTTGGTTTTAGAACGGGAACCGGAGAATCGGGTGGCGCTGGAAGGCTTGGTGGAGATACGGTTACAGATGCAGGATACTCAAGGTGCGATCGCGCCGTTGGAAAGGTTGCTTGAGTTGCATCCTCAGGAGGCAGGGTATAAGGTACAGTTGGAACAGTTGCAGCAGCAGGTGGGAGAAGGGAGTGAGGGGAGTTATTCCCCAAAGCCATCAAGCGAATAAACTTTAACCTTAAATTTAATAAATATTATTTATTTTTTAAAATTTAAATTCATGAAAAAAATAGTAATTCTTGATACTTGGACAAATAATACTAATTTAGGTAACAAAATAATTGTTGATTCTGTCTACAAAGCACTTAGAGAAATATTTACTCATGATTTTTTCTACCAAGTTCCAGCTCTAGAATATCTTCAGGCTGGACAGGTGAAGATAGAGCAAGCCGATTATGTGTTTTTGGCAGGAACAAATCTCCTCAGCTCCAATATGGAAAGAACCAGTCACTGGTGTATCAAACCTACAGAAAGATTTTGGAAAAACAAAGTAATTTTGGTGGGTCTAGGCTGGTGGCAGTATCAAACCCTTGATCCGAATGAATATACTCGTTCTCTTTTACAGCAAATTCTGAGTCAAGAACATTTTCATTCTCTCCGAGATTCTTATACGACTCAGCGAATGGAGAAATTAGGATTTAAGAGTATTAATACAGGGTGTCCTAGCCTTTGGGGATTAGATCCGGCTCATTGTTCGGCAATTCCTCAGAACAAGTCAGATAAAGTATTGCTGACCTTTACAGAATATAATCTAAACCCTAAATATGATAGACAGCTTTTCGATATTTTAGAAAGAAATTATTCCACTATTTACTTTTGGCCCCAAATGTATATGGATTATGACTATGCCAAAAAAATTTGTGGTGATCGCTTAGTTTTCATTGATCCGTCACTAGAGGCTCTCAATGATTTGTTAACAAGTGAAGATATTGATTATGTCGGAACGAGGCTTCATGCCGGAATTCGTGCCTTACAATATCAGTGCCGCTCAATTATTATTGCGGTAGATAATAGAGGGCTGGAAATGGGAAGAGACTTTAACTTGCCTATTATTACTAGAGAAGAAATAGAGGAAAAGCTAGAGCATAGGATTAATGAAAATTGGGGAACTTCAGTCAAAGTAGATCAGGAAGCAATTAACAACTGGAAACAGCAGTTTGAAATTTTCAAAGATTCGGAATTTGAACCAACTTTGGCATACAAAAATAAAATAAAATTCAATCAACTTTATCCACTAAACAAGCAAGCTGTTATTCAATACAGTGATAATGATATAGAATTTATTACTCGTCAAGCAATTGAACAATTAAATTCGCAAAATAATATTCAAGCATTAAGCCTTTTAGAGAAAGCAATTATAGCCAAACCAGATTTACCTGAACTTAACTATGGTAAAGCGGTTGCCTTAGCTAGAATAGGCTGCCCCACTGAGGCAGTTAATACACTCAATCAATTATTGACGGCTATTCCAACGCATCGAAAAGCTCAGTTGTTGCTGAATGAGCTTAGACCCGGTTCAGTGGGAGATTTAATCCAGAAAGCCTGCCAAGCTTTTGATAATCATAAAATTCACGAAGCTTTTATTTACTTAAACCAAGCTAAATCCTTTAAGCAACCAACAGCCGGACTTGACTATTTGCGGGCACAGTGTTTCATCCAGATGAATCAACCTGCTGCCGCTGTGCAATCTTTATATGAAGAATTGCGCTACTTCCCGAATAATGTTGAAGCTCAAAAACTACTGGAAGAACTTCTCCAAGACTATCCCCAGCTCGTTTCTGGAGCAATTGATGACCCTGAATTTCAGGAATTACTTCAGGTAGTCCGTCCCTATACAATGTTAAGCGAAGCCCGTTTGTATTCGCTTTTCTCCTTAGCTAAATATATTTGTATTCAAAACATTCCCGGAAATTTTGTTGAATGTGGTGTTGCTGGGGGGGGTTCAACTACTTTAATGGCAATGGTTATCAAGCAGTACACTCAGCAACCGCGTTGGTTATATGCCTTTGATTCGTTTGAAGGAATGCCATCCCCGACAGCAGAAGATAAGGTGAATGGTATTCTGGCTGAAGCAACGGGTTGGGGAACGGGAACCTGTGCCGCCTCTGAAGCCAATGTTCGCGATATTTGTAGTCAAGTCGGTGTTTTGGACGTGGTTAAACCTGTCAAAGGCTATTTTCAGGATACTTTACCGAAAATGCGGAATACCGTTGGCATGATTGCACTATTGCACATGGATGGCGATTGGTATGAATCGACAAAAACAATTTTGCAAAATTTATATGACCGAGTTGTTAATAATGGTGTAATCCAGGTAGATGATTATGGTCACTGGGAAGGGTGTCGCCAGGCGATTCATGAATTTGAAGCTCAGCGTCAGGTGAAATTTGATATTCATTCCATTGATGGTACAGGGGTGTGGTTCTCGATTCCAGAAAATTTTCCGTTGAATCCGATGGTGGATTCAAGGTTAGTGAATGAGTTTCCTGAGGATGATCCTGTAGTCCATGGCATTCAAAGTCAGATGTCGCCCAATGAACGTTTTCAACTTTACTATACCCTGCGTCAACTTTTGCCAGAGACGTCTTTTCCTTTACGCTTTGTGGAAATTGGGTCTTTTGCCGGAAGTTCCTTGTTTTTGACCTGTCAAGCGTTAAAGAGAATTACCCCGCAACTACAGGGATTTGCTGTAGAACCGGGAGGACATCCCCAGTTGTACGAAGTTCTCAAGCATTTTCAAGGTGATGTCACTCATCTACAGATGTTCTCTTACCAAGCTATCCCTCAATTGGAATCAGTATGTGAGTCATCTAATCAATTGTTTACGTTTATCTTCGTTGATGGTGATCATACCTATGAAGGGGTGCGACGAGATATTATTGACTATTTTCCCCTATTAGCGCCAGGGGGTATTATGATGTTTCATGATTATCTGCCGCCCCTGGATGATGAAAATCGAGAAGCCATCTTGTTTCATCACGCCGGTAAAGAAGTCGGCATCCGGCAAGCCTGTCAGGAATTGATGGAAAATACCTACGGTTGTGACCTGTTAGATTTACCATTGTTGTATCCCACTGACCCTACCCAAAGTCAGGCATATTTACCGATTATACCGGGAGTCTTTTCCACGATTCGGGCGTATCGCAAACCTGAAAACTGGGGGAACGATTGATGCAAAATAAAAACATCCTCCATATTATTCAAGGACTTTACTGTGGAGGTTCTGGTCGTGCTTTAA
>CAKZMA010000356.1 GCA_937127375.1 uncultured Coleofasciculus sp.
CAGGGAGTCCTTCTCCAACGTGAACGGGAATGGTAAACTCTTGGTTATCGATCATATCGTGCCGCAAGTTCCGGTTTCATTCAGTCGAAAGATTGTTAGCTTAACATCAGTATTGACATAACGTTCTTGTCCTTTTTGAAGCACTCCGTCTAGTTTTGGGTCAATTAAATAGTCGCCGCTATCGGGTTCTATGGCAATGAACCAATTGTAGTATTGTTCAATCAGTTCCGGGCGAAGTCGTTCAAAAATAACTCGGCAACGCTTGCCCAGTTCAATGCGTTTCGCTCTGCGTCTGGCTAATTCTTCTGGCGGGATGGTATATTCTGGGAATATTCGTCCCCGTCTTGCTTGGCGCTTCTGTGGTAAGGATGTCATGTTGATAAGAGAATGTTACATTAGGGATTGTGGTAATGGTATTGTACCTAAATCTGCCCCAGGAAATCTAGGGAGATGCCGTGCGATCGCGTATTAATAAAATTCTCCTCTATCTGTTTTAAATGGCACTCCATAAGCTGTCATGCATTTAAATTGGCTATGAGTAGCGAGCAAGATGCTCGCCCTACAAGGATGCTCGCCATCATCATAAAATTGCACCTCAATTCCAACAGCACGAGAAATCCACACAGCATTATCCAAAAGTGCGATCACACGCAGATTTTGTAGGGTGCGTTAATGAAATGTAACGCATCATTCTGATCGGGCTGATCGGCTAAATCCATCGTGGTTTTGTAGTAAGAGTCGAACCTCAGTCCCTGATGGCGTAGCAACACCTTATGAATACCTATTTAAAGTTTAGCCAGTCTTTAACTGTATCATTTTCTTGGGAAGGTTTCAGGTATAGAGTGCATTCTCTAACAATTTCTTCAGGATTAATACCTTCTTTATCACACCACTTGTTGATGCAAGCATCACTCAATTCTTCTACTTTATCGTAGTCAACCCAAGCCGTTTCGGTATCTTCAGTGCAGGCAATTAGATCGAGCAGCTTGACCACAGTTGGTTCCCGCAGTTGTTGAGTTTTAGGCTCATAAACAATGATTCCTATTGAGTTCTTTTAAGAAGCAGGTGGATTGGTCAAGTATAGTGGTAGGTGATAGCAGTTTATACACTCAAGAAAATATTCAGATAATGAGAGGGTTACAATGGATAACACGAGAGTCTAGGTTAAAACACAGCTTCGGGAGCATGTCAGGGAAAGCATATAACCTTCAACCTAACCCACTCTCGTTGGGTTTCGTTCCTCAACCCAACCTACACAGGTGACATGCTTCCCACAGCTTCTCGCCTAAAACAGACAAAAAATAGGGATGATATTCACCATCCCTACTCAATGAATCAATTAAACTATCCGAAATTACAGCACAGGAACGTACTGCTCCTTCTCCGGAACATGAGTATATTCCGCCACAATCTGACGAAACTCCTCGCCGTCAATGGTTTCCCTCTCAATCAACAGATCCACCAAGCGGTCAATTACAACGCGATTGTCGCGCATAATCCGCTTAGCATCGTCGTGACAATGTTCCACAATCCGGCGCACTTGTTCATCAATGCGAGACGCGACTTCTTCGGAATACTCCGCCCGATTCGTCAAGCCGCCACCGAGGAATACTTCTCCCTGTTGACTTTCCAGAGACAAAGGACCTAAATCGGACATGCCGAAACGAGTCACCATTTGTCGCGCCATTCCCGTCACCTGCTGTAAATCGCCACCGGCACCTGTGGTAACTTCAGAATGACCAAAAATCTCTTCTTCGGCAGCACGACCGCCTAATGCCCCAGTAATCCGGGCTTTAAGCTGCGCCCGTGTAATTAAGCCTTGCTCTTCACTGGGCGTAAACCAGGTTAATCCTTGCGCTTGACCCCGAGGAATTAAGGTCACTTTCTGCACTGGATCATGATCCTTTAGCACCGTCCCCACGATCGCATGACCGACTTCATGATAGGCAATTAACCGCTTACTCTTACTATCCACCAACGGTGTGCCTTCCATACCCGCTACCACCCGGTCAACCGCGTCGTTGATTTCCAGCATGGTAATCGCTTCTTTACGACGACGGGCTGTCAGAATTGCCGCTTCATTCAACAAGTTGGCTAAATCTGCCCCAGTAAATCCAGGAGTGCGCCGCGCGATCGCTTCAATGGAAATTTCCGTTGCCAGTTTCTTATTCCGCGCATGGACTTCCAGAATACCAATCCGTCCTTTCAAATCCGGCGCATCGACAATCACCTGACGGTCAAACCGTCCGGGACGCAATAAGGCGGAGTCTAACACATCGGGGCGGTTGGTGGCAGCAATAATGATAATCCCAGTATTGCCTTCAAACCCATCCATCTCCGTCAGCAACTGGTTCAACGTTTGCTCACGTTCATCGTTACCGCCGCCGATACCAGCACCCCGTTGTCGTCCTACGGCGTCAATCTCATCGATAAAGATCAGACAAGGGGCATTTTCCTTGGCTTTCTTGAACAAGTCACGGACACGGGATGCACCCACACCGACAAACATTTCCACGAATTCACTACCAGAGATACTAAAGAAAGGAACTCCAGCTTCACCCGCGATCGCCTTTGCCAATAATGTTTTACCTGTTCCCGGAGGTCCAACTAACAGCACCCCTTTCGGAATACGTGCGCCAACTGCTGTAAACCGTTCCGGCTGCTTCAGGAATGTCACCACTTCCTGTAATTCTTCCTTGGCTTCCTGAATTCCCGCCACATCATCGAAAAGAATTCCCGTTTTCGCTTCCATCTGGAACCGGGCGCGAGACTTACCAAAGTTCATCGCTTGACCGGGACCTCCGCCCATATTACTGGAACGACGGAAGAGGAAAAATAACCCACCAATTAATAAAATCGGAAAAATTAAATTCCCTAAGATTCCCCAAACAGCCCCATCTTGACGTGCTGGATGGGTATCTAAAGCAATATCAGCCTCTCTCAGCTTAGTGATTAGCTCAGGAGAATTAGCAGGCAAATCGACGCGCCAGCGATTCGTTTTATTCAGCTCCGGGTCAGTCGCTTCTACAATTGCCGTTTGACCCCCATCATAGAGGTCAACACTCGTGACTCTCCCTTTCTCAACGTATTCTAAAAAGCGACCATAATTCATCCGGGTGCTGGCGGTATTTTGACTTAAATCACCAGCAGCCGGAGAAAACGCTCCCTGCCATAGGAAAAACCCAATGACAAGAGCGGGTATTGTCCAAAGTAGGAGAATTCTCCAGGAAAATTTCATTGCTTATGCCTCTAGATATTTGTTTTCTGGTTTGGCTTTTGCTCTTAAAGAGCCTCTTGTTTAGCACAAAGTCCAGCTTAAACGGTGGTTTGAATAGGAAACTTTACTTCTGCTTAATCAAATTTAACGTAATTCTCAGGATTTGGGCAACTGTCTTATAGTCATTCGTCATTTGTTAGGGAACAGGGAACAGGAAACAGACCAAGAACGCGCCTACACTGGAGGATTAAATCCTCAACCTGTAGACGCGCTAATCTAAGCTAGACAAAAAACGTTTGGCGTTTAGCGACCAAGGGAGCCGTATTAGTAGGTTTCAACGTGCCAGCGATGGGCTTTCTTCATAGATTTCTGGAAATCAGCCCAGTTTATCCCTTGCCGTTCAGCAGCAGCCGAAAGTGCCTCATCAATGCCATCTTCCATTCCCTTGAGTCCGCAAATGTAGGTGTGGGTATTATCCTTCTGCATTAACTCAAACAGTTCATCGGCATGTTCATCCACCCGATGCTGGATATACATCTTGCCACCCTCTTTGTTCTTCTGTTCACGGCTGATGGCGTAGGTGAGACGGAAATTATCGGGAAACTCTTGCTGGAGTTTTTCCAATTCCTCTTTGTACAGAATGTTTGCCGTATAGGGGATACCAAAAATCAGCCACGAAAACCCTTTGAAGTTGTAGTCTTCGTGCTTTTCTTTCAACATCCGCCACAGGTAAGCCCGGAAGGGAGCAATTCCTGTACCTGTTGCCATCATCAGGATGGTAGCATCTGGATCTTCGGGAAGTAACATTTCTTTCCCAACGGGTCCGGTGATCTTGACATCATCGGTGCCAACTGGCAGATTGCACAAGTAGCTTGAGCAGACGCCATAGACGGTTTCCCCGGTTTCTGGGTGCTTGTACTCCAGTTGTCTAACACAAAGGGAAACTGTCTTATCATCCTGGTGATCACCATGACGAGTGGAGGCAATGGAGTAGAGTCTGAGTTTATGCGGTTTATCCCTTTCGTCTTTCCCCGGTGGGATAATGCCGATACTCTGACCTTCCAAGTACCAAATATCCCCGTCAGAGATGTCAAAGGTGACGTGGCGAACTGTCCCTGATCCCCCTTCTGCAACCAGTTCGTAGTTTTCAATACATTTGCCTAGATAGGGTTTTTTGGGCTTGTACAGATTGACAGGAACACCCTCTTTTGATGATTTTTTATGAACGATAGTTTCCGGCGACGGCGCTGTATCGGCTTCAGTGGCTTTGCCATTCATTCCATTCTTGGCATTCATCACACCATCAAGAGGTTGAATGCTGACGATTTTGCCACCCATGCGGGTGATTCGTTGCATCTCTTGATTCATTCGACTGTATGGCACTGTAACATACGTATTACCACTACTACGAATGGGATAATCCATTTTGTCGGTTTCGGTGTTCTGACTTAGACCTGTCACTTCGTAAAGAAACAGGCGATTCTTGGCTGTGGTGTTACTAGACATTGCGTTATTTCTCTCTAAACCAATCGATTACGATATATTGCTCAGTACAACATTTCATCAATTCGCGACGAATGAAGCAACCTCCCAATCAGGGTTTCAGTCGCTTCATCCCGTAGAGTTGATGGCAGGTCGTTGACCTTGATACCTGGCTGTGGACTCCCGTTATAGCGCTACGCATACATGTTAGGACAAAAGAAAAAAAATTAAATCGCTCAATCCCTTGTCAGGTAAGTGTTTTTCTTCACTATTGCCCATTGCCTATTGCAAGAAAGCCTAGCGCGTAGCGCTATATTCCCCCGTTAGCTAATCCGGCAATAGATTTCCCACCTTGTAATTTTTATTCAGTGTGGGATGAATTCCCAGTAATGCCAATCCGAGTGGCATTGCATCCAATCGCTGTTTGGGCAACAGACTCGGCTTCTAGCCCACACGCTCACGACAAAGCGGAGTGTGTACAGTCGTTAACTCGGCTCAACTGGGTGGGGAATGAAGTAGGTTCAATGTATACTCTAGAATACGTCTAATTGATTGAGTTGGCAAAGTTCCGACTCTTAGGACTCCTGTAGGCATCTGTATAGGAGGCAATTCTCAGCAGGTGGCTCAGGTGGAGAACTCCGTCATTGACCGACAAACAGCTAAAATCGAGTCAATTTGAAATTTTTTGATCCAATTTGCACAACTCACTTTAGGATTATGTTAAGGAATTGAGGAGAAAGGTTAAGACTTGTAGACATAATCTCATTTTGGTAGAATCCACTAACAGCCGCTAGTATTAAATACTTACCCCGTGTCTGGTTGGAGTCTTATCCGCTGAGGAAGACTCACACCTGTCGCAAATCCGTGACGGGTTAAAGGCACGCGATCAACAGACTGGTTGACCCTAGACTTGGGACTTGGATTGCTGGAAACTCTATTTGAAACTATTTTTTGCGTTAGAGGGAAACTATGACCACTCAGCTAGACCGCGTGGTATTAATAGCCGTCGCTGGAGACTCTGGATGCGGGAAGTCCACATTTCTGCATCGCTTAGCCGACTTGTTTGGTGAAGAGTTTATGACGGTCATCTGCTTGGATGACTATCACAGCTTAGACCGTAAAGGGCGTAAAGCGGCAGGGGTGACAGCGCTTAACCCCAAGGCGAATAATTTTGACCTGATGTATGAGCAAATCAAAGCGCTCAAAAATGGTCAGGCGATTGATAAGCCAATTTATAACCACGAGACGGGTGAACTTGATCCACCGGAACGGGTAGAACCCAATAAAGTCGTGGTGATCGAAGGATTGCACCCCCTGTATGATGAGCGCGTGCGATCGCTAGTTGATTTCGGTGTTTATCTTGATATCAGTGATGAGGTCAAGATAAACTGGAAAATCCAGCGGGATATGGCAGAACGGGGACATACCTACGAAGATATTCTGGCGTCCATTAACGCTAGACGCCCTGACTTCAGTGCTTATATCGAACCCCAAAAAGAGTTTGCTGATGTCGTGATTCAGATATTGCCAACTCAGCTTCTCAAAGACGATAAGGAAAGCAAGATCCTGCGGGTGCGCTTGGTTCAGAAAGAAGGTGTAGAAGGCTTTGAACCTGTCTATCTGTTTGATGAAGGATCTACCATTGACTGGAGACCTTGTGGTCGTAAGTTGACCTGTGCTTATCCTGGGATCAAACTATACTATGGTCCGGATAGCTACTTCGGTCATGATGTGTCCGTGTTGGAAGTGGATGGTCAGTTTGACAATCTAGAGGAGATGATCTACATCGAAAGTCACCTCAGCAATACCTCCACGAAATACTATGGTGAGATGACCGAACTGTTGCTCAAGCATAAGGACTATCCCGGTTCTAACAATGGTTCTGGGTTATTCCAGATTCTGGTGGGGCTGAAGATGCGAACCACTTACGAACGGTTAACATCTAAGGCGCAAGTGCCCGCGAATGTATAACTGATGGAAACCGCGTCTAGGTTGAAACCTGTAGTTTTTCCCGAAAAGAATCTCCAGTTTTCAACTTGGACTGGATAGTGTTGGTTGTATATTGTATATTGCCCATGCCCTACTTGTTTAGGTGGCGTGGGTTAATGATTAATCTAAGCAAGATCCCCGACTTCGTAGGAGTTGTCGGGGATCTGTCTGTGTACCTCACTTACTACCAAAAGCAGTGTAAGAGACTAATTAACCATCAATGTGACCAATTTTAAGCGATGTGTCAAAATTGATAGGCTTGGCAAAATCACTCGATGGAAACCCAAACTAAAAGGAGTGCATAGCATAAATGTGTGGTATTGCTGGAATATGGGGGCAAATTGATCAAAGCAGCGTTAAAAAGATGATGGATACTTTAGTCCATCGAGGTCCAGACGCTGAAGGAATGTTTGTATCTCCGATTAAGGCAGGTGTTCTGGGACATCGACGGTTGAGTATTATGGACCCGCAAGGGGGAAACCAACCGATATACGGCGATCGCAAGGCGCGAGTGATTGTCGGAAATGGCGAAATTTATAATTTTCCTCAGTTACTCCCCCAGTTAGCGGAACGATTTAAGTTCCGGACTAAAAGCGATACAGAGGCAATTTTGCATCTGTACGAAGATCAGGGAATCGAGTCCGTTGAGCAACTCGATGGCATGTACGCTTTTGCGATCGCGGATGGGGATAAATTTTTTGCTGCCCGTGATCCCATTGGCATTAAACCTCTATACTACGGTAAAAAAGACGGTGCGTTTATTTTTGCCTCAGAACTCAAAGCGATCGCTTATGTGTGCGAAAATGTCCAGGAATTCCCAGCCGGAACCTTTTTCTCCTCAGAAACTGGGTTTTCAACGTTCTACCAAGTGCCAGATATTCAGCCAGAGGTAGACGCAGATGCAGACGCTTTAATTCGCGAAGTGCGGGAAACCGTGGAAGCGTCTGTGGTGAAGCGGCTAATGAGTGATGTTCCCCTCGGTTGCTTCCTCTCCGGTGGCTTAGACAGCAGTATCACCACGGCTGTAGCCAGACAGCATATCGAGAAACTGCATACCTTCTCCGTGGGGATTGAAGGGAGTAAAGACATAAAAGCCGCCCGTTTAGTCTCCCAGTATCTGGATACGATTCACCATGAATATCTAATTACACCCAAGGAAGTTCAGGAAAAACTACCCGAAATTATTTATTCCTTGGAATCCTTTGACCAAGACTTAGTTCGCAGTGCGATTCCCTGTTACTTTACCTCACGACTCGCCGCCGAGTATGTCAAGGTGATTCTCACGGGTGAGGGGGCTGATGAACTGTTTGCGGGTTACACCTACTACAAAGGCATTCCCGATAACGATACACTACATCGCGAATTGCGTCGCTCAGTGACTAGCCTGCACAATATTAACTTACAGCGAGTAGACCGTTTAACCATGGCTCACTCCCTGGAAGGACGAGTTCCCTTTTTGGATCTGAAAATGATTGAACTCGGTCAAAGAATTCCCGCCCATTTAAAACTCGCGGGTGATCCATTAGTCGAAAAATGGATTTTGCGAAAAGCCTTTGAGGATCTGCTACCTTCTGAAATTGTTTGGCGCACGAAAGAGCAGTTTGATGAAGGCAGTGGCACAGTGGATTTATTAACGCAAATGCTGGCAAAGGGAATGAGTGAAGAGGAAGCCCAAACCTATCGCCAGAAACATCCAGAAGCGCGATTACGTTCTGCGGAAGAGTGCTATTATCACCAGATATTTATGGATGTGTTTGAGCAGCCGGAATCAATTCTGGCGAACGTTGCCCGTTGGTCAGAACGACCCGTTTAGGGGAGCTGGGGGAGCCGGGGGAGCCGGGGGAGCCG
>CAKZMA010000357.1 GCA_937127375.1 uncultured Coleofasciculus sp.
AATCTGACGCCGCGAAACCGTAGGGGCGCATGGCGTGCGCCCGATTCAATGGTAAAATCTATTCCACCATTTTAGCTATGCCACGCCAGTTGTCAGTAATGCAAGGTTGATGGCGAAGACAGCGCAACTGCACACTTAGGTTTCAATTCGTCCTGATACTATTTCTCGTAATACATTGCCCCTAAATGTATGACAAGTGTTTGTATGACAACTTTCAAGCTATATTATAATCGCTGAATCACTCAAGATTTCAGAGGCATATTTGTCAGATTAAATATAAAAGTTTAATTTCGTAAATAGAGAAAAATTAACTTAAGTCGTCGCTTTATTTTTTACTTATAAATTATAAATAATTAATAAAGTTGTTGCCGAAAATCAATCCAGTGCAATAGCATAGTAATGACGTAGAAAACGGTCTGATAGGAAAAAAAAGCTGGGTGTCTCTAGTAGTCTGGGTTAAACGCTCCTCTAGAATGTATGTCAATCAAAGCCAATACCTCATTAGGTTATTTGGCTTAAACTTGCTCAAACCCAGCCTTGGTGAACAGGCTGATTTTCCATTCTCAATTCAGCCAAAAACGATGATAGGCTCTCATCCTACAGATTGGCTAAACCAGGGTTATCTATGATTATGTTGAACGAGCAAACTTGGATTCAACTGAACTAAACAGCAAGTATCCTGCGATGACCTACACCTTGACAGACTTACGATTTTGCAGCATACGTTTGGCTTATCCTTTAGGAAAAATGCCCTGAGTGAATTTATCGGTAAAGATGTAACCCAATTTATCCCTGTGCTAAGACGGGTGAAAGCCCATCCCCCCTAATCTGGTAAAACATAGGACTAGGGGGGTTTCCAAGGAAAGAAATGAATGGACTGTATTTTTTAGCCTCCCATCTCCAGAAAAGCGATGGGGTTGTTAAACGGAATTTAGAGTGATAGGTAACCAGCCATGTGGGCAAAATTTCTCAAGAATTTATCCAACCAGAAAAAACTTCAGAATCAAATCTTATTGCTGCTGTTTTTAAGCAGTCTTATTCCCGTCTCAATCGTCGGAATTTATGGGATATTTTCGTCCTCGACTGCCTTATCTGAAGTCTCGGAAACTAAACTGGAGGACAGGGTTACTGATGATGCCGAAAATATTGGTGCTGTCTTAGATGGGATTAATGAGGATGTTTTATTTTTGAGTAAAATTCCCGAAATTCAAGGGATTATTCGCTCAGAAACGGATTCCGAAAGCAATCAATCGGCTGATGTTTGGGTAGACCAAGCCCAGACCATTTTTGAGAGTCTAATGCAGGCGAAGTCTCAATATATGCAGCTGCGATTTATTGACGAAAATGGTCTAGAAATTGTCAGGGTTGATTCCGATGGAACGACGACGACAGTTATCCCCAAATCTGAGTTGCAAAATAAAGGCGATCGCGGCTATTTTACAGAAGCGATTAAACTAGAACCAGGAGAGGTTTATGTCTCCCCGGTGAACCTAAACCAAGAACGCGGTGAAATCGAAACCCCGTTTAAACCAGTGATTCGCTACGCCACACCTGTTGCTGATGCAGCCGGGGAAAAACAGGGGATTGTGATTGCCAATGTTTTTGCTAACAAGTTCCTGCAATATATCGAAGACGCCAATTTAAGCGAGGGCGAAACAGCCTTACTGGTTAATGCAGAGGGCTACTATCTCTCCCATCCCGATGATGAGAAAGAGTGGGGATTTGACCTAGATACAGATGAAACCTTGGCGAAGGATTATTCTGACCAAATTGTTGAGCAAATTCTCCAAGGTGAACAGGGATTAATTGGTACAGGAAGTAATGAATTAATTAGCTACGCTACCGTTGATCCAGCGCCGAATCAACCTGGCTTCTTGGTGGCTATCCGTACCGTTCCCAAAAGCACAATTTTTGCCTCTGTGACGGCGTTTAAAGTAGTAGCGACGCTGATTATTTTAATCTCCCTCGCCGCTGTGTTACCCGTGGGCGTTTTCCGGACAAGTCAACTGGCAGATTTACTTAAACAAATTGTGACTCGTATCTCCACCTCTAGCCAAGAGATTTTCTCCACCTTAGAAGAACAAGAACGGGTGGCGAGTCAGCAAGCGGCTTCGGTAAATGAAACGACTACCACCATGGATGAGTTAGAAGCCTCCTCCCGACAATCCGCCGAACAAGCCAAGGCTGCTGTAGCCGCCGCCCAGAAAGCACTAGATCTGACGAAAGGGGGAACCCAAGCGGTAGGTGAAACCCTGGAAGGGATGTACACTCTGGAAAATAAAGTCGGCGCGATCGCACAACAGATTGTTCGTCTTTCTGAACAGGCAAATCAAATTGGTAGTATTTCCCAGTTGGTGTCGGAATTAGCCAACAAAACCAACATGTTAGCGCTTAATTCCTCCGTAGAAGCGGTGCGTGCGGGAGAACATGGGAAAGGCTTCTCAGTGGTTGCCAATGAAATTCGCAAATTAGCCGATCAAAGTCAACAATCCGCTGACAAAATTGGTACACTGGTTTCCGAAATTCAAAGCGCGATTAACTCAACGGTAATGGTGACAGATGAAGGCACAAAAACCGTGGCATCCGGTGTACAAATTGCCCAAAAAACTAATGAAGCCTTCACCGGGGTAGCCGATGCGGTGGACAAAGTGGTGTTAAATAACCAACAAATATCCCTGAACTTAAAACAGCAAGTCGATGCGATTCAACAAGTCGTCGAGGCGATGGAAACGATTAATAAGGGCGCTAAAGAAACCGCCACAGGTATTAATCAAACCAAGATCGGGACTCAGCAACTGAACGAAACCTCTTTGGAATTGCAAGAGATGGTTTAAGGATGTAGAGACGTGCCATGGCACGTCTGGGAGCTGGGGAAGCAATGTAGAGACGTGCCATGGCACGTCTGGGAGCAGGGGGAGATGGGGAAGATTGTGTAGGGGCGGGTTTCACTACTATCTTTTTGGTTACACCCAGATGTAATTAAACCCGCCCCGACTTTACATAAGACGAATGACATAAGACATAAGACATAAGACGAATGACATAAGACATAAGACGAATGACATAAGACATAAGACATAAGAC
>CAKZMA010000358.1 GCA_937127375.1 uncultured Coleofasciculus sp.
TATGATATGGGTAGCAGAAAGTATCTTTAAGCATATCTCTAAACAGGCGATCGCATTCTACCTCGCTTCAGAAAACTTAATCAACGTGCGATCGCGTCTGACCGAAGCTAACTATTATTACAGGGCGTCTACTTTGCAAACCCTAGTTTTTCCCTAGGGGAATCTCCAATTTTTGTCACAAGGTATAGTAAATATTATTATATTGAGAATGACGCTAATCTGTAACTGATGACAAATAATTTGTCACTGTACAGCCGCAATCCTTTGTTCTTCTCAAATGCGGACGAAAGGACTTGAACCTTCACACCTTACGGTACTAGAACCTAAATCTAGCGCGTCTGCCAATTCCGCCACGTCCGCGACTCACTCGATAGCTATGATAGCAAAAACTTGACGATTTGGTTAGCTGAGTTCGACGTAACGCTGAAAGCATTATTTTCCCGTTGCTATCGCCTGAAAGCCTCCAGGTGTGCGTCAAGCCTCTGCTTATATCAAATTCAGGTTGAATACCCCCTGCAGAACACTGTAGAGACGTAGCATGCTACGTCTCTACAATCCTGAAAGAACCGAGGTTCTACCTGATTAGGTATCAATTCCCCATCCCCATCGCCTACGGGTTCTCCTGCCTAGGTTGCGGTAAGGGTAGGGTAATCGTCACCGTATTTCCAGCTTCTGCTTGAGATTCTACCGCGATCGCACCGCCTTGTACATCCACACAATGTTTAACTAGCACTAGCCCTAAACCACTCCCCGCTATGGCTTCAACAGGACTATCTAGGTAAAAAGCGTTGAATAAGATGTTTTGCTCAGATTCGGGCATCCCACTGCCGAAATCGGGGATACGAAACACCACCTTCTCGTCTTGACACAACAATTCCAACTTGATCGGACTATCCTCTGGTGAATATCGCAATGCACTAATTACTAAATTTGTCAACATTCGACGCAATAATCGTTTATCGCCAATGCCATAACAAGATTCTGGACCAACAAAACTAATCTGAGGGTTCGACGGTGTACGTTCCTGTAACTGGGTGATTAATCCCTGACACAATTGAGTTAAATCCAGTTCCGTGGGATTTAAACGCAGTTGCTTGGCTTCAATCTTTTTAATCAATAGCAGATCATTCAGGATTTGGTTGATCCGTTGAGCATTCCCTTGGATACGCTGGATGTAGTAAACATGATTATCCTCCCTGTCGAAATCCGGGTTATTTTCCAGGTATTTCGCATGGGAAAAAATCGTATTCAGAGGATGGCGGAGTTCTTGGGTAATCACGGAAGCCAATCGGTCAACATGGGATTTGAGCGCCCGATATTCAGCTTCTTTTGCCATGGCTTCGCTGGCGGCTACCCTCGCCTGCTTTTGTTCGCTCAAATCTTTAAACGTGATCACAACAGCACCACCGTCCCCCTCAAGATTATCCAAACGGGTTATTGTATACTCGTAATCCTTCACTCCCTCAACCGTGGTTAAGTTAATTTCGTCAGTGATAGACTGTCCTGTGGTTAAAACGATGTCCCGTTGAGCATCCAACTGTTTCATCTGTTCGGCGGACAACTTCAGATCATGCCAGGTTTTACCAATACAATCTTTTTGGCTAAGTCCCCACGCCTGGGCTGCGGCTTGATTCACATAGACATATTTGCCCGTGCGATCGCACACCAGAAAAAAGTCACTAGAATTTGAAAGAATCGCATTCAGGAGTTGTCCTAGTTGTTCGACTGAAGTATCCGGCGTTGGGAGAGAGGGGCTAGCTGGAGGCTTCTTCTCCGGCTGACTGGCTTGTTGTTTAACCGCTTGCTGCTGCTGAATCGCTTGTTGACGACGAATTGCCTTCTGTTGCTCGGCTTTCAGACGTTTTTGCTGACTAATATCTTCTAGGATACAAATTGCCGAAATGGGTTCGTCTGGAGTCTCCTGCACCAACGCCACGGTAAGCCGTCCCCATTCGATGGGGCTATCCGGATGATGGAAAGGCTTCTCCAATTGGTAGGAATGACGTTCACCCGCAATTAATTGGCGAAACATTACCGATTCCATCCCCGGCTTATCTAAATTCATCCACCTCATCAACGTGGGTGCTAATTCCTCAGCCGCACAACCGAGCATTGCCTGAAGTTTGGGGTTATATTCGATCAGGTTCCCCTGATGATCTAAAAGTCCTAGACCAATAACTGTTCGATTCACAATGGAGTCAAACCGGGAATGAAGGTGGGATTGCATGGAATCTTTATAGCGTGCGATCGTCAAATCTTGTAACCGCCAGCGCAATCCAATCACCTGACCCGATGATGGATTTTGCACAGGCGCGACGGTTAGGGAAGCGAGGAATGAGGTATCACCACGGGGTTGAATCTGGACGGGCCAATTATTGATCGACTCCCCCCGTTGTAACTGACTCAACTTGTAATAAAAGTCGCGTCGTTCTTGAGTCGCGACAAAAACGGCGAAGGATTTGCCCACCAGACGTTCTGGAGAAAAGTTTAGCGAATGGGCGGCGGCTTGAT
This sequence comes from uncultured Coleofasciculus sp., assembly GCA_937127375.1. Taxonomy (GTDB): domain Bacteria; phylum Cyanobacteriota; class Cyanobacteriia; order Cyanobacteriales; family Coleofasciculaceae; genus Coleofasciculus. The sequence continues at coordinate 2,512 of CAKZMA010000358.1, forward strand.
TTGCCTCAACAATGATCCCGTCGGGATTAGTAACCAGGTAGCCATCGGGAGCAAACTCAAACAATTCCCGGTAACGCTGGCGTTCCGCTTCCAAGGCAATCTGGCTTTGGACTAATTTATCATTTTGTTGGCGTAGTTCTCCGGCGGCAAATTGTAGTTCTTGCAGGGAATGGGACAGTTCGCTCAAACTCTCCAGTAATAAATGTTGCTGCTGGTTTGGCACGTCTTCCGTTCCAGAAGACTCCTGTACTGGTAATTTCAGTGATTCGTGTGCCTGTTGCCACAGCGTTTCGACTCGTCTGAGGGATAGGGTAATTTGTTGATCAAAGGTTTCTGCGGTCATCTTTTATACACAATAGCTGCACCCTGTTAACCTCCATATTTTCTACTATCGTTCCGGAGTTTGTGTTCAGCATTTAGAGGGAGCTGCTCCCTACCCCACTACAAGACTTATTCAGCAACCCCTAACTATTCATCCCCCTTAACCACCAATACCGAACAAGGGGCGTCAGCCACCACCTGACTACTCACCGAACCTTGCAAAATTCGCTTTACGCCTGTCAGTCCACGAGTGCCAATCACAATTAAATCCGCGTGGTAAATATGGGCAAGGCGAATAATTTCTGCGGCGGGATCACCGTTAACAATTTGAATTTCACTGGAACAGGGGAGTTTGGATTGATACAGGTGCAGTTGCTGTTCGGTTTCTTGGTACAGGAACTCCTCCGAAGGGTGTGGACGATCAACAGGGATATCCATGTCAGGGTCTTGAGGAGGCATGACATGGCACAAGATAATTTTGGTGGCTGATGTTATTTGTAGGTTATCTAGGGTCTCAATTAAGCGATAGGTTGGCTTTGAGCTGTCCAGAGCTACCAGAATCGTCTTTAGCACCAAAATTTCTCCTCATGAGTGATTACGAGCGATCGGCTCCCAGCAATAGGAATTTTCCCTCTTGATCAGAGGTTTTGTCTACTGGTTTGACAAATTGTCATTTGTCCTTGGTCATTTGTCATTTGTTAGGGAACAGGGAATAGGCAATGGGCAATGGGCAATGGGCAATAGGTAAGGTAGAGTTTTGAGTTAACTTCCCCAGCTTCTCCAGCTCCCCCTGCTCCCCC
>CAKZMA010000359.1 GCA_937127375.1 uncultured Coleofasciculus sp.
AAAGCTATTACAGGTATTAATCGCGTTAGTTTTGGCGGTTTTTGCTATCATGATATTTGCCCCAAAAGCCTTAGCATTTTGTGGATTTTATGTGGCAAAAGCAGATACAAAGCTTTACAACCAAGCCTCTCAAGTGATTATCGCACGGGATGGCGATCGCACGATTTTGACGATGGCGAATGACTATCAAGGCGATGTTAAGGATTTTGCCTTGGTTGTGCCTGTTCCTGTGGTTCTAGAACAAGAACAGGTACAGGTAGGAAATCCGAAAATTATCGAACGACTGGATGGGTTTAGTGCGCCGCGATTGGTAGAATATTTTGATCCGAATCCTTGTATTCCTCCTGCACCAAGGGAACTTCGCTCTTTATCAGGAGGAGTAACATCATCAGCAGATAATAGTGCAGGAAATCGGGGAGATAGTGCTTTAGGTGTTACGATAGAATCCCGTTTTTCGGTTGGCGAATACGATATTTTAATTCTCAGTGCTAAAGAATCGGATGGGTTGGAAACCTGGCTAAGGCGTAATAATTATCGCATTCCCCGTGGTGCTAGTCGGCTACTGCAACCTTATATTCGCCAAAATATGAAGTTTTTCGTGGCGAAAGTTAATCTGAAAGAATTTGAATCAGGGGGTTCTCAATTACTCCGCCCTCTGCAAATAGCCTATGAGTCACCACGTTTTATGTTGCCGATTCGTTTAGGGATGATTAATGCCACAACTGAGCAAGATTTAATTGTTTATATTTTATCCCGCAACGGTCAAGCAGAGGTGACTAATTATCGCACGGTTCAAATCCCGTCTAATGTCGGACTTCCTCTATTTGTTAAGGATGAGTTTGATCAATTCTATAAAGCCATGTTTCAGACGGCGTATGAGCAAGAACAGAAAAAAGTGGCATTTTTAGAATATGCCTGGAATATGGGATGGTGCGATCCCTGTGCAGCTGACCCATTAAGCCGGGATGAATTAGAGCAAGCGGGTGTGTTTTGGTTGGATACTAATGCAGCAAATAATGTGTTTATTAGCCGTTTACATGTCCGCTACACTCGTGATACATTTCCCGAAGATTTAATGTTTCAAGAAACAGGGAGTCGGCAAAATTTTCAAGGTCGATATGTCTTGCGACATCCTTACACGGGGGAAATGAATTGTCCCGCCGCTGATGAGTATAAACGGACGTTGAATCAGCGATTTGAACAAGAGGCGCAGACGTTAGCCAAGCTGACGGGATGGCAAATTGGCGATATTCGCCGGAAAATGGATATTCCTGGGATGAAACCGAGTCGCTGGTGGCGCAGGATTTGGAATTAACGAGGGCGTGATGGTTATCTATAGGATGCATGTCAACGCCAGTAGGTTGGGTTGAGGGACAAAACCCAACTTATCGGGGTAACTGGGGTATGGCGTGTAAACCTGACATGCTTCCTATCTATAGGGTTCTAATCTAGGATAATATAGATAATCAGTGTCTAAATAGTGCATTGTATTTTAAATCGAATGGTATTGACTTAAGGTTGGTGGGCAATGCCCACCCTACGGTATATCAAAAATGACAATAAAAGACTATAAGTTACCTCTCATTATTATCGGTGTTGGTATTTTATTTTCCTTGTACCTACAATGGCTAATACCTGAAGGGGTTTTCTTTAGTGGCGATGCGGGATTGAAGGCGTTATTGGCGAAACAGTTGAGTCAAGGTCAATTTCGGTTTGATTTGGTGTCTCCATCATTACCTTGGGTACGTCAACTTTGGCAAAATGGGTTGTATCCCTTTGAAGAACCGTTTGTTTATTATATTAATGATCGCTATTTCATTACCTTTCCCTATACCTTCCCCCTGGTAACGGCTCCCTTCCAGGCTTTGTTTGGCTATCGAGGATTATACATTATTCCTCTGGTGTCAACCTGGGTAATCTGGTTAACCTGTTACTGGGTATGTAAACGGTTAGAAATATCCCAGACGATTGCATCAGTGGCTTTAATTGTTTTAATATTTGCCTCACCGTTAACCCTCTACAGTGCGATGTATTGGGAGCATACTCTCGCCTTGGCATTGGCATGGTTAGGGTTGGCTTTATTCTTCTTTCCTCGACCAAATCAACCGCTATCGATTAGGCGGGTTATCGTTAGCGGCATTCTCATAGGCGGTTCAGTTTGGTTTAGACCTGAATTTTTAGCCTTAGTGAGTTTAATTATCGTTTTTGTCTATGCTGTGTCGTTGTGGAATTGGGCGAGGCAACAGTTTAGGATTGAGTGGTTTAATCTGAGTCCGCTATCCTATGTGACGGAACACCAAGAAATTTTTGCGATTAGTCTAATTGCCACGGTTTGTTTGTTCTTTCTCTCGAATAAACTCATTTATAACCATCCTTTGGGCATCCATGGGATTCAAGTGGTGGAGGAAACGGGTTTATCTGAACGGCTGTTAGGAGGATGGAGGAATTTTCAGGGATTAAGTGTGGCTCTGTTTGAGTTTTTACCGATTACTTTTTTTTCCCTTGCTTACCTGTTGGTTGGGTTGGGTAGAAATTCCCACAGGCGGTTAACGATGCCAACAATGGTTCTGTTGGGATTAAGTTTTGGGATAACGGCTTTGGTTGGACTTGCGGTAATTCAGGGGAGGATGTACAAAGTTTTATGGCTTTTGGTTTTAGCGGGATTATTGTTTCTGGCTTGGGTGAAAACCTATGATGTACCATTGAATTGGGAAATGCTCCTGATTTATGGGGGTGGATTACTCTTTATTATCCTCGTCTCCTTAATGGTGCCGGAGGGAACAGCAGGTTTAATTGCTGGCGGTAAACAATGGGGAGCCAGGTTTTTATTGCTTCTCGTGCCGATTATTTGTTTGTTGGCGACGAAGCAGTTAGAGTTTATCCTGAATGTCTCGTCAGGGGGGTTAAAGTATATCGGTATCGTTGGCTTTGCTGCCCTTTTGCTGGTGAGTATTCATAAAAATAGTTATGCGGGGGTCAAGTTTTTACAGAAAAATCACGATGGTATATTACCCGCGATTCAAGTCTTACAGAAACAGCCAAATTCTGTGATTGCTGTTTCTCATCAATTTGTCGCCCAGGCGATAGAACCGGGGTTGGCGGGGGACAAGATATTTTTTAAAGCCCAAACAAGTCAGGATTTGGTGCAATTAGGGAAAAGGTTGGTGGCGGAAGGGGAGCAAGAGTTTACGTATGTTTGCTATCCGTTTCGTCAGTGTCAGCCGCCGGAAGATGCGTCAGTCGCGAGGAGGTTTAGTCAGGATAATCAGCGATTTAGGATTGAGTTATCTGAGTTAGGAGAGTTTGGTAAGTATCCTATGTATAATGCATTGATTCTGGAGGAATCGGAGTAATTGCTTTTTTATGGGGGCGAATTGTGTAGGGGCGGGTTTTACAACTATCTTTTCGGTTGCATCCAGATGTGATTAAACCCGCCCCGATTTTCCCAGGCGCAAGAGACTTCCGGTGAAAGCTAGAAGCCCCTCACCCCCAGCCCCTCTCCCACTCTGGGGAGAGGGGAGCAAGAAGTAAGTTTTCACGGTAGGGGACGTGACACAGCTAAAATGGTGTTTGAGCCGGATTTTGCGACAAGGGGTAGGTGTTTTTTTGAGTGAACCTAAATTTTTGGCTGTAATGCAGTGGGGGTAAGGCTTTGGAGGTTTTTATCTATTCAAGAGGTTGTCGCACCTTACCCCGTAAGGGTTTCAGCGATTTTAGGACTTTGGGTTGGCTAGTCGAAGGGTTAAAATTAGGAGGTTGTCGCATTGGGGGATGCAACTTCTTTCTGGGAGAGGCTTTCAGGATGCGGCAGTGACAATTCCCCTTCGGGGGGATTGAGGATTGAAAC
>CAKZMA010000360.1 GCA_937127375.1 uncultured Coleofasciculus sp.
CCGCTAACCGGGATACCGCCCGCACCGAGTCATGATTAGAAAATGCCCAACTTGGCCAAGAGTCTCGCGTTTCTCCAAATGCAGTTTCTACAGCATTATGAATCAATTGAGGGGAAAGCTCAGAACCAAAAAAGATAAAACTGTAGGCAGTGTGCATTCTTTGATTGCTGTGAGTATAAATTGCCATTGTTTCAAGTTCGGGTTCGCAGAGAATTTCTGCTATTCCCATGGTTCCCTGATAACAATCAAATAATTCTTGACGAATGCGCTGCAAAAACTGGAGATTTTCTGGGCGCAGAATATCGTAGACATGGGACTGCCAAAAATAAGGATTGTTGCGTTTCGGCGGCTGGGGGTGAATAGGATTATTCCGCAACTGAGGATCATGCATGAAATAAGTCGCCACATCAAAACGACAGCTATCTACGCCCAAATCTAACCAAAAACGTCCCACGTCTAAAAGTGCGTCCTGAACCTCTGGGTTATGCAGGTTCAAATCGGGTTGCTCCGCCAAAAAGTTATGCAGATAGTATTGTTCGCGCCTTACCTCCCACTCCCAGGCAACACCTCCAAAGCGAGATAGCCAGTTATTGGGGGGAGAACCATCATCAGAAGGATTTGCCCAAACATACCAATCGGCTTTGGGATTATCTTTGCTTTGGCGACTTTCTTGAAACCAAGGATGCTCCAAAGATGTATGTGACCAGACCAAATCGACAATAATTTTCAGTCCTAAGTCGTGAGCTTTGGTGAGTAAATCTTTAAAATCATCTAGTGTTCCAAATAGAGGATCAACGTCACAATAATCAGCAACATCATAGCAAAAGTCTTTCATAGGAGAACGGAAGAAGGGAGAAATCCAAACTCCGTCAACACCAATCGAGGCGATATAGTCGAGTTTTTGAGTAATTCCGGGTAAGTCTCCCACTCCATCATTATTAGTATCTAGAAAAGAACGGGGATAAATTTGATATAAAACGGCACCTTTCCACCAGGGGTTTGGTTCTAAGGGGTTGGGAAAGTTCGACATAATGAAAGATGTTGATGATTAAAGACTGCAAATATTCTCACCTTTCCCCTGAAGTACCTCCAAACGCCCCTAGCGATCGCAGGTTTCCGTGCTAAGGAGCTGCGTAAAGTTATTCACACAGAGAGAGGTGCTAAGTTGACAACCTCAATCCCCCTATTAAGAGCCAACTGGTGAAAGCCGAGGACTATATCCAAGAAAAAATGGTAGATTTTATCAGCAAAAAATGCAATACTTTTAGTTAAAACGATGGGGGATAAGCCCAGGACTAGGTTCTACGGTTGACAACGTGTAATGTATAGAGAAGTTTGAGCATGTTTGAGCATCCATGGACAAGTTTTACCTTTCTGTCAGGCGTTGGGATGGGTCTTATCCTGTGGCGCAGGCAACACCATCAACTCGGCTCCCGTTCAATATCTAATCTGCCATCACCTCCGGGAAAATGGTTCACGGGTAACGCTCTGGAACTTCTGGCGGCGGCAAAACAAGGAACCTTTTCTCTAGCACTTTTTCGATGGATGCAGCAATATGGCTCGATGATTGTGGTACGGGTCTTCAACCGACCTATTGTACTCGTGGCAAAGCCTCAACTCATCGAAAGCATTTTGACAGACGGGCAAAGTCAGGGAAGATTTACCCGCAGTCCCTCCTTTTATAACGCTTACAAAGATGTGTTTGGCGTCCATATCGGCAACCAGGTTGGTGAAGCTTGGAAGTGGCGTCGCCAAGCCGCCACACCCGCTTTTCGCTCCAGTCAATTCACTCAAAAGTTTGACCTGATCCGTGAGGGATGTCAACAAGTTATCAACCAACTCCAAAGCGCGGCTCAAACAGGCAAAGCGGTTCAAGTCGATTCCTTATTTGTGGATTTGACGATGAATATCATTGCCTCTTTTTTACTAGGAGTTACTTTTGAGAGAACAAAAAACTTTACTGGCGAACCTCCCTTTGAACCCCAGCGCTTGTATGCCGCCCTTGCCGTCCTGGAAAAACATGTACTTTTACAAGCTACTGGTCGAAGTCGATGGTTTAAGTTTCTCCCCACATCAGAAGGACGGGAATACCAACAGGCTCAAGATTATTTACGACAGAATTTAAAGCCGCGTGTAGCGATGGCGTTGCAAGTGGCGAGGGCTGATAAAGCAGAATCCCCATCGGTCAGTCCGTCATTTCGCGATTCGATGTTGGTTAAATTTGCCAAAAACCCCCAGCATGATCAGGATTCGCTGATTGCCGAGACTCAAGCTTTGATCTTTGCCGGTCATGATACGACCGCTCACACCATGTCCTTTGCCGTTGGTGAGTTGGGGCTTAATCCGAGAGTTTTTCAGACTGCACAACAGGTTGTTGATGAAGCCTGGGAGAAGGAAGGCTCACTTAATCTTTCTACTCTGCAACATTTAACTTACATAGAGGCTATCGTCAAAGAAACATTACGACTTCATCCAGTGGCGGCGGGAATCCCCCTAATCTCTACCCAAGAGACTGAATTAGATGGGATCAAGATTCCGGCAAATGTGGGTGTTGAACCCTTTTTCTGGGCAGCGGGACGAGATCCTGATATGTATCCTAACCCGGAAGAATTTTACCCAGAGCGATGGTTGCAATCGGAGAGTGATCAACAACCTCTGCCCCTCTTATTTGGATTTTCGCGGGGGTCTCATTTTTGTTTAGGCGCACCCCTGGCTCTTTTGGAAGCAACGGTAATGTTGTCTTTACTCCTGCATCATTTCAACTGGGAACTTGTTAATGGACAAGATTCTCTGTTAGATGTTAATCAGTATTTGACGGTATTCCCGCGCGATCGCATGCCGATTCGTGTCGTGTCGAGACCTTAATTGATAACGGGTTGCTCTGTTCGACGACCCCTGGGAACGCTTGGTTTGATGGGATTAGATGGGTCAATCTGGGAAAGTGCGATGCTTCCCTGGAGTTATCCCCTCATCCCAATTCAGATGATCGTCTACCCATGTCTCATATTTGTCAGCAAGCAGTATTCGGATGGGTTGAGTTGACCATGCCAATGGCACTATAATCCCGATAACGCTACTTACCCGTCTTTGTGTATGAGTACTCAAGTAACCCCCAACTCGCCTCTACAGTCGGAAATCATTAAAGCATGGCAGAAAGGTTATGAGTCTCAGCCCAATGAATATAGCTACTGGATTAGTGATATTGAAGGACAAGTTCCCCCTGAACTTAAAGGAACCTTTTTTCGCAATGGTCCAGGACTATTCGAGATTAACGGGCAGCCCATTGCTCATCCCTTTGACGGAGATGGTATGATTTGTGCCTTTTCCTTCAAAGATGGAAACGTACACTTCAAAAACAAATTTGTCCGCACAGAAGGCTATGTCAAAGAACAAACCGCAGGCAAGATTCTCTACAGAGGTTTTGGTACACAGAAACCTGGGGGTTGGCTTAAAAATATCTTTGATTTAAGGTTTAAAAATGTAGCTAATACTAGTGTTATCTATTGGCACAATAAAATTTTGGCACTGTGGGAAGGCGGCAATCCCTATCATCTCGATCCAGCGACTCTAGACACGAAAGGACTCGATACCTTAAACGGTATTTTGAAACCCAATCAACCGTTTTCCGCTCATCCAAAAATTTTCTATAACCCAGAAACCCAACAAAAAATTCTCATTAATTTTGGCGTTGTCACCAACTTATCAAGTCAGCTACATATCTGGGAAATCGACCAATCGGAGAAACTCTTAGCCACCCATCAACATCAGCTTTCCGGCTTCCCTCTGCTGCATGATATGTTGATTACTCCTCATTATTATATTTTCTTCCATGTTCCCTTTAAAATTA
>CAKZMA010000361.1 GCA_937127375.1 uncultured Coleofasciculus sp.
CCCGACAAGTTGATCAAGCTGTAAGAATACAATTGTTCAATGATGGTCAGGGTTGTGCTTGTGAACCAAGGAAACCTACCTCATTTGAGGCTAATTTCTCACTTCACAATCAAGTGGCAAATTGGGATCGATTTGAAGTTTCAAAACGTGAAATAATTGACAATTGTAATTGTATTTATATGGTAGGAGCAGGAAGCTCAGATTACTTGAAAGTTTACTTTGATGAATTTCACGGTGAACTATTGATAGTAAGAATAGAGTATTACAGTGAAGATCCTGGTTAATCTGATAACTAACGTTAAGACAAGTCGAACTGGAATGATTATGCACAAACGTCTCATCAATGCTCTAATTTTTATTACCGCAGGCTCTTTAGGCTTATCTGCCTTGATCCTGCCACCACAAGCAAGAAGCAAGGAAACAGGACAACCTTGTGAAGTAGCTCTGTTAAATGCCAAAAATCGCATTGAACAGGGGAGAGATATCATTGTCGAAATCGATATTAGAGACGGTAGTGAAGGATACCCCGATCACCCTGATGGTCGCCCAACAATTATTTCGCTGGTAGTTGAGGGTAGTGCGATTGTCTCAGTCATGAGATCGTCAGTGTTTCAAAGAGCGATCGCATCAGAAATTATCAAATCTTGCAATTCTGTTGGGGCAGTTTCCTTTCAAGTATCTAAGACTGACTGGATTTATACCATTGGTTTGATGAGAGATGGCAGTATCCAACACTTTGAATGTGCAGAGCCTTACGCTCCTGAGCGAGGTAGTCCATCTTGGGGACAAGAATGGTGCCATTGAGCCAGGGTAAAGGTTCTATCTTCGTGACCACGAATACTAGACCTGTTGCGAAAGTCATTTTGGCAACGTAAAACTAATACATTGAGAAGTCCGATTTCCCATTTATGCAAGAGGTCTAATGAACTTTCTGATGTCACCCCGTTAGAACCCAAACAAACCCGATCCAAATAGTTGAGTTATTCCAATGAAAAATCTAACAGTTTTTTTAGCAACAATTACAGTTGGTGTATCGGCTTTAAGCTTACCAGCTCGGGCAGGTACTACCAATGCTCACTGTGATTTTTATCCCATCGGAGAAGATTGGGCATCCTCTAGTATGCCCTGCACATTTTCCCAACACCAAGGTTTTATCGGTATTGGCATAAACGGTGATATCTTGTACGAATTTAGCCCTGTGGATGACGACTATCCTGGCAACTATACGGATGCGGCTGGCGATGCCGTCTATCGGCAAGCAGGGTTGGGCAGTCGCGGTCTGATTTTCCAACTTCGCTACGAAAGGATATACGTGTATTGGTCTCCAGATACTCGGATTGGCATCTTAAGAGCGAACAATCCGGAGTCGCGCCTTAACCTGCGGCAGCAGCCCACCCTTAACTCTGGCACGAATGGGTATGGACTCGTGGGCGATCGCATCACTGTTTTGGAATGTCGCCAAGACAATGACACACCGGGTAGCAACCTCAACTGGTGCAAGGTGCAGTTTCCCAAGTCCAGAGAGATCGGCTGGATTCGTAGCGACTTTATTATCTTCCCCATAGAGATTGAACGCTGGAGCTAATTTGAGGGAATTTCAGGCGTTTGACACCGGATACGTGGGACAAGACGCTTTTCACTAAATGTCTATTCCCTATTAATCTTTCATAAGCTAATGTGCATTTAATTGCATATTCTTCAATTAAGAAACAAGAAGTCAAACCCTCTGAATAAGACGATTGCACTAATCTCTAAAATTTTTGGTTTAGGGGTAGCTATTATTGTCCTAACGTTTTTGGCTTTAGAGAGGGCAACTGACATAAATTTTGCTAAAAAATTTGATCAAGCTCAGGCAGCGCTAATATTAAAAGGGAATCTCAAGAAATGCCCGAAAGTCATTTACACAGGAAGGGAATAAGCGGCTCGGCATTTAAACCTTAATATTAGTAATAGCGAAATCCCTGTAGTGCGAGCATCTTGCTCGCTACCCATTCCCAATTTAAATGCATGACAGCTTATGGAGAAGGAACTGTAACGGTTAAATGTAGTAACGGTAAAGCTTACGTAATATACCACCACATCTCTTGTGCATCCCACAGTTCTAGTAATTCAAGTTTTCTGTTAGATTTTATTGGTATTTCTGGTTCGAGCATAGAAAAAGTAGACTTAAATACATTAAAGTAAAGTTCAATGGGCAATTCTCAATTGAGTTAAATCTTACTCCAAAGCGCAAAAATTATAAGGTGATTTAATTGTTTTTGTAACTGTATTATTAGTCCCTTGCTGAACAACAGTTATCGTGTAGTTTGTTTCTTCTGTACACGATGGATAATCCAGGATAAACGGAACATACTGTCTACTAAGACTAAGCGTAACTTTTTTATGTTGGTATATTTTGTAGTCTTCAACTAAAACTTGAGATAAATTGTCTCTTCCTTTACCATATCCTTCAACAGTAATCTCATAAGTATGAGAATGAAAATTAGACTCAGGTTTCCAATTTTGGGTGATCAGAACCGACATAAAAAGATTGACACCATATCCATATAATTGAGAAGGATCATAAGCTGTTCCTTCTTCTAATAAAGTGTTATTTCTATTATTGTACAGTTGGAATTGTATATCTTCAATACCAAAGAATACCTGACTTTCAGCAGGAGTATTTATTGCGGAAAAACAAATGGTAACACCTAAAGTAACTGCGGATAAATATTTATATAAATTTTTCACGATTTTGACCTTCATCTATTTGCTTCTTTTCTGGTAAGCTACATTATATCCCCAAGCTAGTCAGGCGGTCACTTTATTTAAAAAAGCAAGGAGCCATACAATGAGTCTCAACAAGCTATTTTGTGGATTAATGGCGATCGCTGCCACCACGACTATTAGTAGCATCGAAGCCTTAGCACTTTACCTGCCAACAGGACAAGGACACACACGCACTCTTTACGAAAGCCAATGTACTGCTCGGTTAACTGCAATTGAATCTGGCTCTCAAATAAACTTGAGAGAGGGACCAGGAACCGAATATAAAAGTCTAGGTTACGGTCTGGTCGGAGATTTCGTCAATATCATGACAACAACGCCGCCTGAAGTGACCTATTCTGAAGATGGTAACGGCTATCTCTGGAGAATTGTGCAATTCCCTAAAAGTGGTGCAAAAGGTTGGATTAGAGGAGACTTTCTCAATATGTTTTGCGAGAGTATCCCCGATTAACAAATAGTAATTATGGGCAGTCTATTAACCATGAAGATGAAAACTAAGATAAACCTTTGCGATCGCCTGACTCGGCTAACCCTAACGTCTCTCTCCCTAGTTGTAG